>DASYZY010000119.1:0-17884 GCA_035945735.1 Thermoplasmata archaeon | reverse complement strand
GTGGCGGTCGGCCGGCGCTTCGCGGATCGACCGGGGGTTCCTCGGTCCGTTCAGCGAGAGCGAGCTCGAGCGGTTCCTGGGCGAGATCGGCGCCGCCATCTTCCTGCGGGGCCACGATCCCGACCTCACCGGGCGTCCGGTGTACCACGACCGCTGCCTCACCCTGCACACCTCGAGGATCTACGAGCTGTACGGCGGGGTCGTCATCGCCCGGCTCCCGCTCGACCGTCAGGTGCGCTCGGTCGAGGAGCTCCGCGTGGAGCACCTGGAGACCGAAGAGCGCGGGCGGAAACCGCCGGCCGGCTAACGCGCCGGGATCGCCGGTGGGCCGGGCAGGGCCGGCAACGGGCTTCGGTCGACGGCCACCGCCGGAGTGGGGGCTCCGCCCCGTCGCGCCATTGTGGGGAGGTGCGCGAACTTGGCGTGCCGCCGGGGGCCGACGACCTCCTCGCCAAAGGCGATCGCGATCGCGCCGGCGAGGGTGATGCCGGCGGCGATCCAGAAGGCGAGCTGGAAGGCGAAGTGGGTGGGGACGGCGAAGGAGCCGTACGGGTGACCGGCCAGGACGTAGGTCGCGATGAGCGAACCCCCGATCGGGGCGCCCACGCTCCCGCCGATGTTCCGGAACACGTTGTTCAGCGCGGTGGCCTGCCCCATGTCCTTGGGATCGACCGTGAGGACGAGGAGATTGATGATCGACGAGGTCAATAGCGCGATGCCGGCGCCGACCACGACCTCGTACAGGAGCGCCTGAGTGAGCGAGGTCGCGACCGAGATCAGGTAGAATCCGAACGCCATCAGAAACGCCCCGGCGAAGGCGAGCGGCTTCACTCCCGTGCGGGAGACGAGCATGCTCGAGACGACGGCGACGCCGGTCATGGCAAGCGCGAGCGGGATGATGTCGAGGCCGGCGTTCAGGATGTTGATGCTCGGAAAGGCGGTGTTGTAGCCCCCGGAGGCGACCGGGTACTCGAACTGATAGATCAGCGTGAACAGCGCGAGATACATCCCGAGCCCGACGACGGTGAGCACGATGTTGGTCACCGCGACGTTGCGCTGGCCCAGCAGCTTCCGGTCGACGATCGGCTCGTGGCCGTGGCGCTTCCACCACAGCTCGAACAGCGCGAAGGGGATGAACAGGGCGACGCCCACGGCGGCGAAGCCGAGGGTGAGCGGGGAGCTCCAGCCCCAGGTCTCGCCTTGGGCGAGCGCCGTCACGATCCCGGCGAGCCCGCCGCCGAGCAGCGCCGCGCCCACGTAGTCGACCTTGACCATCGGCCGCCGGTACTCCGACTCGCGCACGAGGACGACCACGAGCGCGGTGAGGAGGAGGACGAAGGGGATCGAGGAGTGGTAGGTGTCGCGCCAGCCGTAGTTCTGGGAGACGAACGAGCCGAGCGGGAGGCTGACGGCGAAGCCGATGCCGAACATGGCGCTGAGCAGCGCCTGGGCCCGAGGCACGAGCTCGCGGGGGAACTCCTCCCGCACGAGCGACATCCCGAGGGGGAGGATGGTCAGTCCGATGCCCTGCACGGTGCGCGCGGCCACCATGAAGGTGAAGTTCGGGGAGAATCCGGTGACCGAGACGGCCGCGGCGTAGCTGACCATCACGGCGATGAGCATCTTGCGCTTGCCGTAGATGTCGCCGAGCTTGCCGACGACCGGCGACAACGCGACGCCGGAGATGGCGTAGACCGAGATGATGAGGCTCGCCTGCGCCGACGTGACGCGGAAGTCGCTCTGGATCGTCGGGAGCGAGGGTGTGAGCATGCCCTCGATGTAGAGCACGACCATGACGATCCCCATGAGGACGAACATCACGCGGTTGGCGTAGCGGCGGTCGTAGGTCTCCATCGTCTTTGGCGCAGGCGAACCCGCGACCGGGGCCGAGGTCCCCGAAGGAGCCGGGGTCCCGCTCATGCGGTGCTCCGTCGCGCGCTGCGGCGGGGACGGGATCCTCCGGAATGCGACCCGCCATTGGACATTCGGCCCGAGATCGCCTCGAGGGTCCGGGCCGCGCCGCGCAGACGGGAGGCCGGAATATCGGAGCAGTAGCCCCGCCAGGCCCGCATCTGGGTCGCGAGGATCCGATCTGCGAGCTGACGACCGCGGGGGAGGAGGGAGACGAGCACCTGGCGCCGGTCGTCGTGCGCGTGGGTCCGGCGCACGTAGCCGTCGTGCTCCATCCCATCGAGCAACCCAGTCGTGGCCGAGGGAGAGGCCCCGATCATCCGGGCCCACTTCGAGACCGGGATCTCCCCGACCTCGGTGAGCGCGCGCAGCAGCATCAGCTGCGGCATGGACAGTTGGACCGCCCGTCCCTGGGTCTTCAGCCCCTTCATCCAACCCCGGACCAGCCGGGAGACCGCCTCGGCCAGCTGCTCGTCGGGGGTGGGCGGCTTCCCGGCACGGGCGAAGGTCGGCAATTTAGTTCGGAAATGGAATATTTCCAATTCAATATAAGCTAGCGCCCGCCCGACGCCGGCGTGCTCGGGCTTCGCACTCGGAACGTCGCTCAGGCGCCGGCCAGCATCGTCCGCTCCGCCTCGAGCACCGCCTCGGGCGACGCGCAGCCGCCGTACGCTTCGAAGGCGGCGGCGTTGATCTCCCAAAAGGCGGAAGCGCCCGCAAAGCCCGAGAGCAGGGCCGCCCCCTGCGCCGGCTCTCCCAGGATGTGGAGGGCGCCGGCGAGCGCTTCGGCGGTGTTGAGCTCGGCGAGCCGTCCGTAGTGCTGCGGGTTGGCGGCCCGAAGGTAGGGGAGGCGCCGCCGGTGGGGCTGCTGCCGCAGGCCCGGGGGCAGACCACCCCGGGCCCGGATGCGGTTCCACGAACAATCGATGGCCAACAGTCCGGCCGATCTCGCCCGGGCCCGGTCCGCGGGCGCTAGCGGCGTGGGCGCCCAAGGGTCCAGCAGCAGGGCGTAGGCTCCCGCCGGTCGAGCGGCCCCGGTGGCGGTGGCGAAGCCGGTGGCGACGAGCCGACGGCCGGTGCAGTGCCGTCCGTGATCTTCGCCGGCGAAGCGGAGAAAGAGCGCGATGCCCGGCGCCGGACTACGAGACGGGTTCGGAGTACTCGCGGAAGATCGCATGCAGGTGCCGGGTCAGCTCCAGCGCTTCGGCCCACGGGCGCTGCCAGAGGTTGCGGCCGAAGATGATGCCGGTCGCCCCGGCGTCCATCGAGGAGCGCACCTTGCCCAGGAGCTCGGGATCGCCGACCTTCTCGCCGCCCGACACGAGGACGAGCGCGCGACCGGCGCTCTGGACGACCTTGTGGAAGGCGGCCTCCGGGGAGAGCTGGAGGGTCGAGTAGGGAGCCGGGCTGTCCTTGTCCTTGTCGGAGGCGACCGGATAATTCACCTTCACGACGTCCGCCCCGAGTTCGAGGGCGACCCGGGCGGCGTAGTCGATGGCGTACAGGCTCTCCTTGCCGCCCTTCTTGGAGATCGCCTCGCCCCGGGGGTACGCCCAGACGATGAACGGCATCCCGAAGCGGTCGCAGTCGGCCCGGACGCGGTGCACCTGGTCGAAGTCCCGGTCCTGCGAGGGCGAGCCGACGTACACGGTGTATCCGACGGCGTCGGCGCCGAGGCGGACCGCATCCTCGACGGTGCCGGTGAGGGCCGAGAAGGCCTGGGCATCGGAGGGCACGCCGGTCTTCCCGTTCAGCTTGAGGATGAGCGGTACCTCGCCAGCGTAGGCGGGGTAGTACTTCTCCGCGAGGCCGATGTGGACCGCGATCGCGCTGAACTTGCCGTCGCGCGCCAGTCGGAACTGGTAGTCGGGGTCGAGCGCGTCCGGGTTCGCGAAGAAGTCGACCGGTCCGTGCTCGAGTCCCTGGTCGATGGGCAGCACGAGCAGCGTGCCGCCGCCCGGACCGTGGTGGTAGAGCAGCCGCTGCAGTCGGGCCCGCTTCCCCGGGGATAGATGCAGGTCGGAGAGCGCGGGCCGGCGACGAGCTCGGCCGGTAGAGGGGCTCGCACCCACGCGGAGGCTGCCCGAAGCCGGTGGTGCCGACGGTGCCGCGTCGACCATCCGTCCTCCGGGCGGAGCAGCGGCGGAGGCCATTTAACGCTGCTTCCGACAATGGCCGGAGCGGCCCGCCGCTCGGCGAAACGGCGCCCTTCACCGGGGGGCGGCGGGTTAAAGGAGGGCTCCGCCCATTCGGAGATACTCCGAGGATGCGACCGCGCTACATCTACACGGCGACGGTCGTTCTGAACCTCCTCCTCGTCGGCGTGAACGGGGCCGTCGCCTACCTCGGCCAGAGCCGGATCGTGCTCTCGGAGGCGGTGTTCAGCCTCGCCGACCTGCTCGGCGGCGTGATGCTGCTGTGGGGGGTCGTCGTCTCGCTGCGCCCTCCGGACGGGAACCACCCTTTTGGCCGGGGTAAGGAGCGATTCTTCTGGGCGTTCGCCGCCTCGCTGGTCACCTTCTCGCTCACCGGGCTGGGCATCTTCCTCGTCGGGTTCCAGCAGTTCGCGAGCCCCCATCCGGTCGGCGACGTCGGTCTGGGCCTGCTCGTGGTCGGTGCCACGCTCGCCACGAGCCTGGTCGGGATCCTGCTGCTCCTGCGGGAGCTCCGCTCGACCCACGAGTCGCTCCTCAGCTTCCTCATCTCGAGCCAGCTCGGGCTGAAGACCGTCTTCTACCAGGACCTGATCTCGGCCATCGCCTCCGGGGTCGCCTTCGGAGGGCTCGCCATCGTCTACCAGACCGGGAGCGGGGCGTTCGATGGGCTCACGACCATGGGGCTCGGCTCGATCCTGGTCGCCGCCGGCTTTCTGCTGGCCGCCGAGAGCCGAGAGCTCCTCGTCGGCAAGGGCATCACGGCCGGCGAGGCGCGCGAGATGCTCGCGCTCGTGGCCCGGGCGCCCCGCGTGCGGAGCGTCCGCACCTTCCAGTCGATGATGCTCGGGCCGGACGAGATCCTGCTCGCGCTCCGCATCAACTTCGTCGACGGGCTCACCACGGATCAGATCGAGGCGGCGATCGACGAGATCGGGAGCTTCCTGCGCCGGAAGTACCCGCGGCTGCGGCATATCATCATTGAACCGGAGTCCTGATCGGCGGCGCCGTCGACGGCCGCCGGGATTCGATGACCCACCCCAGGGTGAGCGCCGTGAGCCCCACGGCGACGGCGCCGAGGAACACCTCGATCCCCCGGACCCCCCACGTGGCGAACAGCGTCGCGCTGCCCGCGAGGCCGACGATCATCCCGGCCGAGACCACGAGCGAGTACAGCGCCATCGTCGTCCCGCGCGTGATCCGCAAGCTCAGGTCGGTGAGCTGGGCGAGCGCCGCCGGACCGTAGGCGAGCGCGGCGAGCGCGCTGACGCCGGTGGTGGCGAGCAGCACGTCGAGCGGACCATAGGCCGCGATCAGCGCCACCGAGGTGAGCACCCCGACGAACCCGATCGTGCCGATGATCATGAGCCGAAGGCGCCCGTACCGGTCGGCGAGGCGTCCGTAGCTCGGCTGGGTGAGCAGGAGCAGGAGCCCCCCGCCGCCGATGAGCGCCGCGAGCTCCGTCGGGGGTATCCCGACGCCGGAGGCCGCGCTGCCGAGGTAGACGAACCCGGCGCCCAACAGGAGATAGATGGTGAACCACGGCAGCGTCACCAGGAGGACCTCGCGCCGGAGCAGCGCCTCCCGTAGGAGGCCAAGGCTCACGCTCGACAGCCGCGGCGCCTCCCGGACGGCGCGGAGCTCGAGATAGGCGAACAGGAAGCCACCGGCGAGCAAGACCGCGCCCAGCCGGAACACCCACGGAAGCGCCGCGTTCGGCAGCGAACCGAGCAGGGCGAAGCCGACGGCGAAGCCCAGCACCCAGCCGAGGAGGTTGACGGCGTCGAAGCGGCCCATCTCGAGTCCACGCTGGCCCCGATCGGACGCGTCGCCGATCGCGGCGAGACTCGCCGCGAGGATCGCCCCGCTGGCGACGCCGAAGAGCAGGTTGCCCAGCCCCAGGGCGGGGGGGTTCCGAGTGAACGAGAGGGCGAGGAAGAGCGCGAGGGCCGCGCCGGTGCCCGCGAGCAGGACGGGTCCCCGGCCGTAGCGGTCGGCGTGCAGGCCCGAGAGGAGGACCGTGGACAGCTCCCCGATCGGGGAGGCGGCTGTCACGAGCCCGACGAGACCCACCTGGCTACCGACTAGCCCCGTGGAGTGCCCGGCGAGGTAGGCCGCGAAGACGGAGACGGTGAGCCCGAAGGCGAAGCGCACGAAGAAGGTCGCGCCGAAGACGGCGCGGAGCAGCTGCGGCGCGCCTTCGGGCACCGGCGCGGAGGCGGCCGCCGCCACCCGCTAGCTCCGCTCCGTCCCCGGTTCGATGAGCTCGATCCAGATCTCGTTGGGGTCGAGGACGAAGGCGATCCGGCCGGAGCCCCCGGAGAGCCGGTACGGCTCCTTGGCGACCTTCACGCCTCGGGCGCGGAGTTTGTCGAGGAAGCCGTCGAGGTCCTTGACCTGGAAGGCCAGGTGGTCCAGCTGCTCGCCGGGCTCGTAGGTCGTCTTGCCCTCCCAGTAGGTGAGCTCGATCCGGCCCCCGCTCTCGGGATCGCGCACAAAGGCGATCTCGGCGTGGTTCTCGGGGATGGGGTGGCGCCGCTCGAACTCGAGTCCCAGCACCTCGGTGTAGAACCGGAGGCTCTCCTCCAGATCGCGGACCGTGACCGAGGTATGGAGCAGCCGCATCGAGGTCCGCTGGCCCCTTGGGGCGCCGTCGGGTAAGAAGCTACTGGCGAACGCGCTACGGGTGCCCGAAGCAGGCCCGCACCGGTGCGCCGGCGGGCGGGGGAACCGCCTCGAGGCGCACGAATCCGACGCGCTCGAACTGGAAGCGGCTCGCCGGCGCCGCCTCTCGCAGCGCGCCCTCCGCCTGCCCCACCGTATGCGAGCCGTCGATGCCCAGGAGATCGACGGGCACCGCCTCCGACGCGGCCACCCACTGGATCCGGGGTAGCTTTCGATTCTCCCGGTCGACGAACTCGCCCTCGACGACGGCGTCACCGGACGCGAGGGAGTCCGGGAGCCGGACGTTGAGCAGGTCCTTGAGCCGGATCTCGCCGCCGGCGTGGCGCTCGAGCTCGGCCCGGGGGAGCCAGTACGGTCCGTCCGCCGCCACCGAGCGCCGGCCGAGCTCGGGCCGGTCCGGATGGTTGGCCAGCTCGACGCGTCCGATCCCCGGTGCGCCCTGGACCCGGAGCAGCCGCGGCTCCGGCACGAACGCCCGGCGGGGCGTCGTCGCGTCGATCAGCCCCCGGTTCTCGGCGTAGAGCGTCTCCGCGGGCACCTCGATGTCGGCGAGCGACATCCCGAACGACAGGGTGAACCGGCGCAGCGCTTCGGGCTCGATCCCGCGACGCACCAGCGAGTCGATCGACCACGTGCGCGGGTCCGCCCAGCCGTCGTACTCGCCGCTTTGGACCTCGCGCACCGACTTGCTCTTCGAGATCTTCGCCTCACGCAGCCGCAGGAGTCCCCAGTGGAGGAACGGCGGGCCGTGGATCCCCAGCAGGTTCCAGATGAACTGCTCCATCCGGTCCTCGATGACGAGGTCCTTGCCCCGGAGGACGTGGGTGAGCCCGAGCTCGACATCGTCGACGGCCCAGGAGAACTCGAGCATGGGCCAGACCCGGTAGCGGCGGCCGACGCGCGGGTGGTCGAGGTCGCTGATCCGCATCAGGACCCGATCCCGGAACGCCGGGTCGGGGTCGGCCATGTCCGTGCGAAGTCGCAGCACCGCCTCCCCGGGCGCGTACGAACCGCCGAGCATGCCTTCCCACTCGGCGAGCGTCTCGGCGATCGTCTGACCCCGCTCGGGGCAGGCCAATCCCTTCTCCCGGAGCTCGCGCAGCTTCTCCGCCGGACAGCGGCAGACGTAGGCCCCGCCGGCGTCGATGACCCGGCGCGCCCAGGGGTAGAATCGGGGGATCCGGTCGGACTTGTAGTAGACCGCGTCCGGGGGCACGCCCACGATCTCGAGCTCCTTCTGGATGAGGTCGTACATCGCCGGGTCGGCCCGCTTCTCCTCCGAGCCGATGGTGTCGTCGAAGACGAGGAACAGCTTGCCGCGGTAGCGGCGCCGATACGCGTCGTTGATGAACAGCATCCGCGCGCTGCCGATGTGCAGCGCCCCGTTCGGGAAGGGAGCGAGCCGCAGCGCGACCGCTCCGTCCACGGCCCCCGGTAGGGGCGGGAGCTCCGGTCGATCGCCCTCGTTCGCGCGCTCGCTCGGTGGCGCGCCCCCGAGCTGTGCGAGCTCCCGGGCGCGGGCCTCGGCCGGAAGCGCGACGACCGCCGCCACTATCTGGGCCACCCGCGGCCCCAGCTCGGCGGAGCGGGCCCGCAGCGCGGGATCGGTCGCGAGCAGGCGCGCAAGCACCGGACCGGCGCGCGCCTCCCCCCCGTGCTCGGCCGCGTTGGAGAGCGCGAGGCGACGGATCCGGAGATCAAGCTCGTCGGCCATGGTACCGGACGGGCGCGACCGGGACCCGGCTAGAAGAGAGTTACGCGGAGGGCCGGCTCCGGGCGAACCCCGGGGCGCCGCCCGGCCGACTCGCTTCGACGGCCTCGGCGAGGCTCAGGGAACCTTCGAGCACGCGTACGGCCAGGGTGCGCGGGATCGTGTGGGTCCCGCCACTCGAGATGCGCGACAGCCGCTGAAGGTTGGCGATCTCCCCCGGACGGATCTCGAGGCCCGACGGCCCCCGCACCCGCTGGCCGGGGATGCGCGCGATCCGTCGGGCGGCGGCGGCGTCTCGGTCGCCGCGGGTGCCGCGTCGGCTGGTACCGGTCTCGTCGACGAGCTCGATGCGTTGCGTCACCGCCCAGAGCGCGTTGACGATCCGAATGCGCGACAGCCGGTCGCCCGCGCCGACGCGGTAGCGGAACTGGCGGGTGGGGAACCGCTGCGCGAGCTGGGCCGCCAGCTCGGCGATCGACTCAGGAGTCGCCAGCGTGCCCTCGGCCACCTCGCTGGCCTCGTCCACGACCGCGAAGCCCGGGTTCGGGCCGGGGTCGACGCCTACCGTCAGTTCCCCCGAAGGGTCCCGAGCCAGGAGTACGATGCGGATCGTGGCCAATAGCGCGGCGCGTTCGGCCCCCGGTCCGACGGCGAGCACCTGTGGGTGCGAGATGCCCGGCGCCTCCGCCGGCGAGGTCAGGACGGCCGCCGTTCGCTCCGGGATCCGCGCGCCGGGGAGCAGACTCACCACGGGAACTCGGAGTTCCCGCAACGCCGGCGCGAGCTCCGCATAGAGCGTCGGGTCTCGCGTGACGAGGGCGATACACCGGGAGCGCACCGCTTCCGAACTCCCAAATAGCCCGATATAGTTTCGCGGATGTGGAGCGCTGCCCCCAGTGCGGCGCGGAGACCACCCCCGACCTGCTGTTCTGCCGGGAATGCGGGGCCGTCGTCATCGGCGCCACGCTTCCGCCCGAGGTGATCCGGTCGAGCCCGCCAGCGCCCGCGCTGCCCCCGGACGCCGTACCGGTCCCACTATCCGGGGCGGCGTCCGCGGCACCGCGCCCGCCTCCTGCGGCCCTGCCGCCCCTCTCGCCACCGGCGGAGTGGATCCCCCCGCGGCTCGTGGGGCGCGCGCAGCACTGTCGGGTCTGCAACACCCTGATATCGCGGGCGGCGGTCTACTGCCCCGCATGCGGGGGGGCGCAAGCAGTGCCCGGCGCGGCCGTCGAGGCCGGCGCACCTCCGAGATGATCCAGATCGCCAGCGAGCGGATCCATCGACTCCTCGCGCTCGCCGAGTCGGAGTCCCGTCGGGGCCCGAGCGCGCTGCCCGATCGGTATGTGCGGCTCGCCCGCCGGATCGGTACGCGGTACAACGTGCGGGTGCCGAAGGGGTACCGGGAGCTCTACTGCCGGGGATGCTCGGCGTTCTGGGTCGAGGGTCGGACCGTGCGCACCCGACTCCGGGGCGGTGTCCGAACGCGCACCTGTCTCAGGTGCGGGGCGATCTACCGCCAGCGCACCGCCGGGGCCTCCGGAGGCTCCGACCGCCCCGCCCCCGGGTCCCGGAGCGAGGCGGCCCCCGAAGAGCCCCAATTCGCCTTCGATGAAGGCGAAGAGGAGGCGCGCGCCGAGCTCGAACGCGGAGAGGAAGGGGAATAAGTCCGGCCGTTCCACACCGGGTCGGAGCCGGGGTGGCCGAGCGGCCAAAGGCGGCAGACTCAAGATCTGCTCTCGCAGGAGTTCCCAGGTTCGAATCCTGGCCCCGGCACTCTGGCTGTCCTGCGAGTCCGTCGAAACGACGGGTCCGAGGCGGAAGGGACCGCCCTACGCCGGCGTACGGCGCTCCCGCCGACGGTACCAGAGCAGAGCCATGAGTCCGGCGGCAGCGATGAGATCTCCCGCGAGGAAGGCTACCGGGAGGAGGTGCTGGGCCAGCGGAACCGGGGCTCCCGGCGTTCCGGGGGAGGACGGCCCGAGAACGGGGGGCCCGATCGTGACGTTCCCCTGCGAGAGTACCTGCTCTTCCGATCCATCGGAGATGAGGACGGTGAGGTGGAAGGTGCCCGTCGTGCTGTAGGTGTGGCTGACGTCGGAACTGTTCCCACGCGAGCTTCCCACGACCCCGGTGACGACCGAAGTTCCGTCGCCAAACGTCCAGCTGAACCGGTACGGCGGCACGCCCTGGTCGGCCGAGCCGTTGAAACTCACGGGCGAGCCCTCCGAGCCGGTCGGCGGTCCGGCTAGCGTGCTCCCCAGCTGCGCGCCCACCAGCAGGCGCGCCGACGCACTGGCCGTGAACCCGAGCGCGTCGGTGACGACGGCCTCCGCGAGATATACTCCGGGCGAGCGATAGACGTGCTCCGCGGTGCTGCCGTTGACGGCCGTGGAACCATCGCCGAACTCCCACTCGAACGACAGGGGGGGTGTGCCATTTGTCGCCACGCTGCTCGCACTGAAGAGCAGGCCCACATCGACCGCCGGGGCCGAATCGGTGATCTGGATCGACGGGTCGGCCGTCACGCGGAGCTCCACCGTGCCCGAGGCCGTGGACGGGCCCTGATCGGCGACCGTCAGTCCGATGGTGAACGTTCCCGTTCCGTTCGGAGCGCATACCAGGTTGGGGGTGTCCTGGGAGGTACAGCCGGGGGGAAGTCCGGTGTACGAGTACTGGTACGCGCCGGTCCCCTCGGTGGCGATCGCATGCAGCGTGATCGGGACCCCCACATCGGTGAAGTTCCGGGAGACCGCATAGGAGTACAGGACGGGGAAGGGGCTGACCGCTTGGACGAGGCCCAGCTCCTCGGTGGACACCAGCAGGGCGTCCTGAGCCGGGTCGAGGACGAGCGCCGCCGGACCCGGGGCCACGGGTATGCTGAAGGCCCCGACCAGACCGGCCGCGGCGGTCGAGCCGTTCAGCACGGTGAGGTTGGCCGAGGCGTAATTCGCGACCACGATGTCGCCGAACATCGGATCAAAGGTGAGCGCAACAGGATCCTTCCCGACCGGGATCGTTTCGACGTTGGTCGGAGCCAGCGGCGAGGAGAGATTGAGCACGTACACCACGTTCGCCCGCGAGTCCGAGACATAGAGATCCCCGTCCAACGGGTCGAACACGGCTCCGCTCCCGACCCCGGTGCCCGTCGCCCCGAGGGTGGCCCCTCCGGGATCGTTCACTCCCCCCGGGGCGCTGGGGCCGCTGGCGAACGGATCGTAGACCGTCAGCGAACGTCCTCGGCTCGAAAGCCCGTCCGGCGCGACCGCGTACAGGAACCCGTTCGAAGGGCTCAGGGCCAGCGTGGCGTACGGCAGCGGCTGGGGATAGCTCAGGCCGGGGGAGAAGGGCGACGGGGTCCACGATCGGTTTCCCCAGAAGATCGTGAAGTTGCTGGCGTAGAATCCCGCGATGCCCCCGAACGGGTCGGCCACGTAGATGCGCTGGTGGGCGGCGTCGTAGACGACCTGGCTCGCTCCGGCATCCGTGTCGTTCGGGAAGGGAGCCGTGAGCAGCAGGTAGTGCAGATCGCTCAGCACTTCGGTGATGTAGGCGCCTGTGCTGGCGTTGCGGAGCACCACCCCGGGCCCGCCATCGCCGTTCGCGACCACCAGTTCGTTGGTCAATGGATCCAGGCCGACGGACTCCGGGGCGTAGTCCTGGACCCTCGGTCCGTTGGGGCCCACGGGGACGGTCGTGGACACCGGGCCCCCCCGCACGTCGATCGCGGCCAACGTATCGGGTTGGGAGAGGTAGATGCTCGAGGTGAACGAATCCGCGATCCACACTTTCCCATCGGAAGGGTCGTACGTGCCGCCTCGTGCCGAGGCGCCCAATAGGACGATGGGACCGGCACTGTAGGGGGTCGACAGGTTGACCGTGGTGAGGTAGGCGGGACCCGGGTCATTGGGAGCGAACGCATGCGCGATGTAGTCGAATCCGGACTGGGCATCGATCGCCTCCACGGACGCATTGGTGAAGTACACGCTGTAGAGATTGGAGGGAATCGCGTACGAGTTCGTGAGGGGGTTGTAGAAGATGAGGCCGTTGCCGTACCCCACGACGCCCCCGAGAGGCATGATGATGAGCCCCGTACTCGGGTCGAGTTCGGCCGAGGAGGGCACGCCGGGGCTTTGCATCTCGAGTCCGTTGACGGGAGCATTGATCGTGGGGTCGATCACTCCGATCGCCGGACCACCGGCCGAGTCACCTCGGAAGGCGACGATCAGGTCTCCGGTCTGCGGGCTCTCGATGATCTGGAACGGTTGGACAAAGTTCGGGAAGGAGATCGAGGGACCGCTCGGCTGACCGGTCGAGCCGTTCAGTACCGTCACGTTGTCCGAGCCGTAGTTCGCGACATAGACGTCGCCGCTGACGGACGTGTAGGCGGCCGCCGAGGGGGCGCTCCCCACGGGAATGAAGGGGTTCACGTAGGTCCCGGAGGGGACCGAGATCGAGGAGGCCATGTCCGATCCGCTCGACAGGACATAGAGCAAGTGATCGTAGGAATCGTAGGCCATCCCGCTCGGGCGCTGGCCGAGCAGTGTGGGCCCGCCCACGACAGCGCCGGTCGTGGCGTTCAGGATCAGGAGCTGACCGAATCCCCCCGCGTTGATCGTCCGGGTGACGAAGACGAGTCCGAGGCCCGGTTCGTAGAGAAGGCCGGTCGCGTTCGACGTCCCCGGGAGCTCACCGACGACGAGGTTGGTGGAGAGGTTCACGACACTGATATTGTCGCTCAGATGGAACGGGCTGGGGCCCCAAGCGACCCAGAGCTTCCCGGTGGAGGAAATCACGGCGAGCGCCGACGGCTCCCAATGGAGGGGGGGAACGAACGAGGACGGGTAGGCCGTGTTGTTGGTCAGATCCCAGGTGTACCCTACCTTGCCGAGGGGATCGTACCCCGCTGCGGAGCGCACGGGAACCCGGAGCGGATCCGATGGTGCAAACGCGCGAACCGCCCGGGGGACGATTGCGGCGGGCGGGACGGGGTGCGGTCCGGTCGCCCGAGGAGGGTGGACCGCTGCCGGGCTGTGAGCGCCGATGACAGCTCCCGGGAGCCCCAGCAGCAGCACCGAAGCCATGAGGAGCGCCCCGTGCGAGAGCCGCCGAGCCCGGGTCATTCTTCCCCGTTCCGTGGGTCGATCGATGGCGTCGAAGGATCCTGCTTCGGAGGGACAGTCTCCGGAGCCGCGGATGCGTCGTCTCTCGCTCTCGGGGCCCCCGACCGGCGCGAACGAGAAGGCCGGAGGATCCAAACTGCGACGAGGATCCCGGAGAAGACGACGAGGACCCCACCGAACGCGAGGTCCGCGGCACCGCAGGAGACCCCTCCCACCCGGCACGTTGGGGACGAGGTCCCTCCTGAGACGGGAGGCGAGTGGAGGGCGAGGTATCTCAGCGACAGGTTGTCCAGCGGTTGCGCGGAGCTACCGGTGGCGGTCTGCACGAGGACCACGATTCCGAGCGACGTAGGCGCGATGGCGAGGGCGACCAGCCCCGGCGTCGAGACGGGACCGAGATCCTCCACCGCCCCGCCCGTTCGGATCGATTCCTGGATCACTTCGTCGGGCGTGGCGGCGAACAGATAGAAAGTCCCGGACTCTCGGGCCACGGAAACGGAGGTGACGTTTCCCGGCAGCGCATCGACCGCCTGGGTCGTCTGGGGGAGCAGGTCGAAGATGATCGCCTCGTCACCGGCCGCGCTCCGGTACAGGAGGGAGACCGATGCCGACCCATTGGCGACCGGGACCGCTTCCACCAGGGTCGATCCCGCGGGGGGAAGCACGTTCACGACGATGGGGAGCCCGGTCGAGCTCGAGTACAGGCTGACATTCCCCGAGGTCGTCGAGGCGGAGACCCACCCGCCGGCGCAATCGAAGCCACCAAGGTTCGCCAGGCCGGTCACGGAGGCGTTCGAAACGATTCCGCCGTTCGCAAGGGTGTACTCGATCAGTCGCTCCGGCGTCGCCGATTGAGGGTTGATCGAGGGCGCGACGAGGACGGCCGCGGTGGGGGAGGCGGACGCCCCGCACGCGTCGAGGAGATAGGAGATGGGGTAGCCCCAGTCCTGCAGCAGCCGAGGGCTGCTCCAGGCACCGGTCGTCGGGCGGGAGGAGGACTCGAGGTCGAATTCCTTTACGTTGCCCGGAACTCGAGAGGCCAACTGCGAGATCGGAACGCTGCTAAAGACGGAGGTCGAGCTTCCATCCGCGCCCGACAGAACCTGCGGAGCGAAGGACACGGAACCCGGAACGGAGGGGACGGTGCTCGCGGTCAACGCGTGGGACACCGGGTCCAGACCGAAGGCGGCAACGGAGAGTCCGGCGGTCTGGTTGACCGCCACGTCGTCCGACGTGTAGGCCACCGTGGCGGACGACCCGCCGGCGGAAATCACGGGGGAGGCTTGGGGATAGACGTTCTCGAGCGCGGTGCCGTTGGCCTCACTGGGATTCCAGGTCACCCGGTTGTACGTCGACGTGTTGTAGTACCGGGGGGCGAAGTTCCATGGGACCTCGACGGTCCCGGCTCCGATCCCGTCCATCGGAGCGTTGACGGGAAGCGCCGTGGGGGCGGAGCTCCAGTTGTAGATCGTCCCCTTCCAGAGGTCGAAGGCGATCGTAAAGCAGAGGAACTGGACGAACCCGCCGACGCTCGCGTTCACCCACAGGTCGAGCACATGGGGCACCAGCGTCTGGAAGATGGCCGCGATGCCCAGCGTGCCCTTCGCGCCCACCTCGAACAGCTTCTCCACACCGACCTGGATGGTGAGACCGAATTCGAGGCTCACGTGGACCACGAGATCTTGCAGGACGATCGAGAGATCGGGGAGGAAGTTCGAATTCCCGGGGGAGCCCGGCCCGAGGATCACCGCGAGCATCACCGAAAGGTCCACCGAGATGACGGCGGTGAGCCCGACCGTGCCCTCGGGGATGGCGGCAGGAAAGATCGAGATGGGGGGGAGTTCGGCCTTGAGCTTGAGAGTGAGCGAGGCCGTGGTCGAGTTCCAATGGACGGTGTACGCCCCGGGGGAGAGCGGCGTCAGCGAGAACGCGCCGGAGATGTTGATGGTCGCAAAGAACTCGAGGTGGGCGTCGAGTCCCTTACCGTGAAGGTACGATGCGCTCAGGGTCACGGAGCCGATCGTGATGGAGGGCTCGGTAGAGATCTGCCCCGACAGGTTGACCGAGCCGTTCGAATCGAAGGTGAAATGCACCAGCGAGGTCGGCAGCAGGGCGTACCCTCCCGCGAAGCCGGGCACGGGAATCGAGAACGCGATCAGGCTGGCCAGCGACCAGCCCATTTCGTCCGAATAGGAGTACGAGTGGTTCCACGGCCCCGATCCACCGGGTTGGAAGAACAACAGGTTCCCGGGGAACTCTAGGAACGATTGCATCCAGCCGGGCGTCTCGACCATCTTGACCGGGAACGTGCTGTGGACCGTCCAGTTCGAGAATCCGATCGCGAGCTCGAGCTCGCCGCCGGGGGTCACGTTCGCCATCGGGGTCGTGGCGTTCCAGCCGCCTCCGGCTTCCAAGGAAAAGGTCAGGGCGGCTCCGGGCAGGGACCCGGTCACCTGTTGCGGGGCACCCCCCCACACGGAGCACACGACGCCGAAAGTATTCGAAAGCGAAACTCCGGTGTAGAAGTAGGATTCGTACAGAGAGCTCACTTCGAGGACCGTGCTCTCGGGATCCACTTGGACGGTCATGTTCGCCGTCGCCGTCCGACCCTTGGTGTCGACGATCGATACACGCACATCGTAGATCCCAAATCCGGTCGGGGTGCAATTTAGGACGGACAAGTTTTGAGCGGCGCACTGATCGGGGAGCCCAGTCCAGGCGTACGTGTACGGTCCCTGACCCCCCGCCGCGCGGGCCACGAAGCTGTCCGTCGTGGACGCCCGGAACTCTGCCGAACTCGCGGTGAGCGTGACGACGGGGTGGAAGTACGCCCAAGTGGAACCCAGGAAGAGTCCGCGCGCGTACCCCCCGAAGGTGAGGACAAACCCATCCGTGAAGTCGGACACCCCGGCCGCCCCCCAGGCTGCCGGAGGCGACGGCAGCGTCGTATCTGGGGTCCAGTTCCCGAACGCGGTCCCGCCCGAGGGCGGAGAGGACGAGAACAGCCACGTGTCGTTCAGCGCGCTGGACTGCGCCTGCCCTTGGACCAAGATGGCGGAGGTGGACGACCCCACCGCCCCGAGGGCCGCGGCCGGAGATTCCTCCAGGGACCCGAACTCTCGAGCCGGCGGAGCCGCTCCACCCAGCACGACCGGACTCCAGTTGCCGCTCGAATATTCCCACGTGTCGCCCAGCGGCCCGGCGACGGACTCTCCCCCGAATAGGAGGACGCTTCCCGTGGTGAGGTTCGCCATGCCGGCACCCCAGCGAGCCGGGGGCCCCGAGCTGTTCGCTCCGAGCGTCCAGGTTCCGGTCCCGGAATTGAAACAGGAACTCTCCCCGATCCCGTTCCCGTAGCTCACGGGCCCGAGCTGGGTGGATCCACCGAAGGCGAGGAGGCAGTTGTCTCGCTCGTCCCACGCGAGCGCGATGCCATACGCCGGGGAGGAAAACGGGCCCACGAGGGTGCTGTTCCAGCTGCCCCCGGTCCACAGATACGCCACGGTCGAGAGCGTCGTGTTGCACCCCGCCGCACACGTGGAGCTCAAGCCGCCCACCATCACGATCGATTGATCCGCTGGGTCGTACGCCATCGAGGCATACGCGAGTCGAGGCGGGCACACCTTCCCGCAGGCCGTTGCTGTCACGTTCTTCCACGCTCCGGATTGGAACAACCACGTGTCCCCGAGCAAGCCTGTCCGGCCCTCTCCGCCGTACAACAGCACATACCCGGCGGCCGGGGCCGCGTCAAAGGCGGTCGCCGAACCCTGGCGGGCCGTCGGAGCCGGGCCACCCGGGTTCGTGAGATTCTGCCACGAAGACACGGGCGGTGTCGCCGCCGACTCTCGCGCGAGCGGAGCGCCCCAGCCCAAACATCCGACGGCGCATGCCCCGCGATTCGGACCCCCGATCGATGGATCGGCCGTTGGAGGCCGAGCCATCGATGGATGACTCGGCGCCTGGTATGCATGCCCGATAGAAAGGAGCGGCTTCGCGTCGATGGGCGGTACGGCCTGTTGCGGGGGCGCACCCAGTGCACTCGCGCGCAACGAGGTCAAAACGAAGATTCCCACTAGGAGGAGGGTGATGGGGCCGTGGGCCTTGGGACGGGATCGCGGAGGGCGAGCTCCCGTCACGGCGCTTGGCAAGAATCTCGGAAACAACTACCTTTTGGGGGCCGATTCGCGACTCCAGAACAAGCCTGGCTTCATTTCAGAACCGGAACCGCGCCCCAGGTCGATTCGAGTCGCTGACTCGGCGAACCTATCCTGGCGATGAACGGCGGCTACGAACGTGACTACCGG
>DASYZY010000118.1:0-5951 GCA_035945735.1 Thermoplasmata archaeon | reverse complement strand
ATGAGCAATGTCGTCATCCTCGCCTCCAAGCGCGAGGAGATCGGCATCCAGACCGGCATGAACGCGACGTTCCGTACCCTCGGCCAGAGCCTGGGGCCGGTCGTCGGATCGACGATCTTCTCGGCGATCACGGTCGTCCGGGTGATCCCGGTCGCCATCCCCAACGGGCCGACGCTCGCGCTCCCGGAGCCGATCCCGGCGATCACCGGCTTCCTCTGGGTCTACCTCCTCATCGCCGTGCTCGGCGCCACGAGCTTTGTGCTCAGCCTGGCGCTCCGGAACTATCGGTTCCTGGCCGACGGCAGCCGGGTGGACGTGGGGACGCCCGACGCCGCTCCCCGCGCCGTCGCCGTGGCGGGCGTCGCCCCCACGCCGACGCCGACGACCCGCAGCGCCGAGTAGGCGCTAGAGCGCGTAGCGGACCAGGGCGAGCAGCTCTTCGATCGGGACCTCGGCCCGACCATCGCCGGCCGCCGGGCTACCCCATTCGGCCTCGATCGCGCCATCTGGATAGGGGGAGCTCTTCGCCGCCGCCCGCGCGTACAGATGCCCCGGCGCCCCGCGTCGGTCCATCTCGAGCAGCAGCAGGAGCGCCCCCACCGGGCCCGACGAGGCGACGGCGGAGCAGCGGGGCCCGGACTCGCTCAGCTCGAAGCGGGCCTCTTCGTCGTGCAGCTTCGCCACCCGGATCCGGGGGGTCGGGGCGCGAGGCCGCTTCGATCGGGTCCGCGCCGGCACTTCGGTCCATCCGATCTCCTTCTCGGCGGCGCGTAGCCGCTCCCAGAGCACCGCCTCGCCCGGCAGCCGGTTCGTGCTCATGCCGCGCTCCGGCGGGCCGGGTGCCACAGGAGGCAGTCGGGGCGTACGGCGCACGCGCCGCAGACGGAGAGATCGCGTCGCTTCGGGCAGTCGCCCGAGACGCCCGTGTGGCAGAGCGCGAAGTCGAACTTGACCGGGTCGGCCGGGTCGAAGCCCCGCAGCGCCGCGGTCACCTCCTCGACGGCCGGCCAGCCCCGGGTCCGGCGCCGGGTGAGACCCAAGTGGTAGCTGATCCAGAAGACGTGCTGGTCGAGCGGGATCCGGAGCTCGGCCGGGGAGACCCGGTTCCAGACCCCGAGGTCGGGGTACTCCGTCCGGACCATCCAGCGGACGAAGAGCGCCATCCGCTTGCAGGCGCTCCGGCTCGGGGCGAGGGGGGAGGGGAAGAGCGCGGCATACCCCGACGGCCGGCCCTGCGCTGGGGGACCGCGAAGCGCCTGCGAGAGGGCGTCCAGCCCTCCGGCGAACCCATCGGGACCCTCGAAGCCCCGGAGGAAGACCGACTCCAGTCCCCCGTCCTCGGCCTCGATCTTGCGGAGCCGGTAGGCGAGGTAGACGAGCTGGTCGCCCCGGATCCACCGGTGGCGGAAATCGGCGTAGGCGGTCCCGGCGCGGGGAGCACGCTGCCGGTCGACGAAGGCCGTCAGGTCTCCGCCGCAGCGGCGGACCCACTCCGCGAAGGAGCCCCGTATCGCGGTCGTGTTGCCGATGGCGAGCGTGGCCGCGAAGATCCCAGCGATCTCGGCCGAGCGCCGGTCGGACGCGAGCGGCCGGACGCCGGACAGCGGATCCTCGGCGAGGCTCCGCTCGAGCGGGAACCGGGCGAGGAGCGCCTCCAGGTGCTCCGGTAGATGGCCCGAGGCTCCGAGATGCGCCGCCACATCGGAGGGACCCCCGTCGCGGATTTACGGTTGCGCGGCCTCGGGAGTGCCTCCGAGGTCCCGCCCCGCGACCATGGCGCCCGCCTATCGAATCGTCGACCAGATCGATGCCGATTGGCTGGGGAAGCTCTACTGGGACTCGCCCGTCCTCCACGCCTTCGCGGTCTACGACCGCGCCGAATTCCCGGCGCAGATCGCCTTCCGTGTGCTCGAGAAGGACGGACGACCGGTGGCCTACTTGCTCCTGTGGACCGGCGCCGAAGGGTCACGGGCCGTGCACTGGCTCGGCTCGGAGGAGGCCCCGGAGCGCCTCGCCGCGGAGTTTCCCGAGCCTCCGTTCACGGCCGTGGTGCCCGACGGCGCGGGACCGGCCATCCACCACCGGTTTCCCGCCGCCGCCATCCAAGGCGTCGAACTCCAGGTCTGCCGGTCGGCACCGGATCCGACGGGAAGCGCCCGTCGCCTGGTCGCCGCCGACGGCCCGGCACTGAAGGAGTTCGCGGACCGGAGCGACGAGCCGCTGGGCCGAGGCTTCCGTGGGCGCAAGCCCGAGGACGGCTACGTCGTCGGGGTGTTCGAGGACGGACAGCTGGTCTCCGTCGCCTCGGCGATGGTCCGTCTCCCCGAGGTCTGGCTGATCGGCGGGGTGGTCACCCAGCCGGAGTCGCGCGGCCGCGGCCACGCGGCCAGCACGACCTCGTGGTTGGCGCGGGCCGCGCTGGGGGTAGGGGCGCTCCCATCGCTGTACGTCCGCGACGCGAACACGGTCGCCCGATCGGTGTACCAGCGCTTGGGCTTCCGCCCGGTCAGTCATCGAAGCTGGGTCGAGGTCGGGCCGCCAGGCGTTGCCTAGGGTGACCCAATCCCGGGCGCCATGCGCGGGGAGATCGGGGCCCCCGGAGCCATGGGAATCTAGGCCGCCTGGGCGGCGAGCCGGCGCCGGAGAGTCCGGAGATACAGGAAGCTCGGGACTGCCAAGAGTGCAGCAGCCAAGGCGAGGAGAGCCCCCGGTGCCCACTCTGCGCCCGGATTCGCGCTAGGGGCGTGACACACTACGAAACAGGCTCCCGGATTCGAGCCCGGCGGGGGGGTACTGCAGGGGTTGGACGGACAGGCGGGCTGACCAAACTCGCCCGACTGATATCCGAACAGGACGACGACGAGGAGATAGGCACCGAGGGTGCCGGTTCCTAGCTGGACGCGCGCCCGCCAAGAAATGTGGTTGTCCCTCCCTCCGGCCGGCGATGTGTTGGGCACGAACCTTCTCCGGCTCTGCGATCAGCCCGTGATACGGAGCCGGTCGCCGTACATAGCGAGCGAAGGCGGCAGGCACGACCCCCGAGATAGGGCCGGGAGCATTGCTCCCGAGGTTCACCCTCTGTCGCGGCGAAAGCTGTTTCCCGCGGCCTCGCGTCGGGCTCCTGGGAGGAGCCCACAGTGAACAACGAGCAGGTGCTACAGGCGCTCCAGGAGGTTGGGGACCTCCTAGATCTGCTCGGCGAGCAACGCTTCAAGGTCGAGGCCTACCGCCGGGCCGCTCGCACCCTCGAGTCATTGGGCGAGCCGCTCGAGCGGATCGCCAAGCGGAACGAACTCGGCACCATCCCCGGCGTCGGCGACGCGCTCGAGTCGAAGATCCGGGAACTCCTCGAGACCGGCAAGCTCGGCTACCTCGAGAAGCTCCGGGCGCAGGTCCCGCCCGGGATCCGGGAGCTGATGCGGCTGCCCGGAGTCGGGCCCAAGACCGCGCGCCGTTTCTGGATCGAGATCAAAGTAGAGGGCCCGCAGGAGCTCGCCCAGGCAATCGAGGCCGGCAAGCTCGTTGGGGTCTCGGGCTTCGGCGAGAAGAAGATCGAGCAGCTCCGGTCCGGGCTGGCGGCCCTCGGCCAGGGCGCCGACGGCGGGAGCCGCCGACCCATCCTGGAGGCCTGGCTGATCGCCGAGGAGCTCCGCGAGGCGCTTCGGTCCAGCGCTCCGGTCGACCAGCTCGTGGTCGCCGGCAGCCTTCGGCGGCGCCGCGAGACGGTCGGGGACCTCGACATCCTGATCACCTCGCGGGAGCCGGCGAAGGTCTTCGCCCACTATCTCGGGCTGCCCGGTGTCCGGGAGGTACGCTCCCGGGGCGACACCAAGTCCACGGTGCTCTACGGCCCCGGCATCCAGGTGGACCTTCGGGTCGTGGAACCGGAAAGCTTCGGCGCGGCGCTCCAGTACTTCACCGGCTCCAAGGACCACAACGTGCACATCCGGACCATCGCCCGGGACCGCGGCCTCCGGGTGAACGAGTACGGGGTGTTCCGGGACACCGAGCGCATCGCCGGGCGGACCGAGGAGGAGGTGTACGCCTCCCTCGGCCTCCCCCTGATCCCGCCGGAGATCCGGGAAAACCACGGAGAGATCGAAGCCGCCACCGCGGGGAAGCTCCCCAGTCTGGTCGAGGCGGACCAGGTCCACGCGGAGTTCGGCGCCCGCCTTCCCGAGGCGGGCGAGGATGCGTCGCTCACTCGCTGGATCGCACGGGCCAGCGCGTTGGGGGTCACGGAGATGGGCGTCGTCCTCGCCGACGGACCCCGGCTTCCGGCTCGGCTGGGCGAAGTACGCCGAGAGGCCGCCGAGCTCCCCACCGGAGCCGGAACCGTGCGGATCCGGGTGGGGCTTGAGCGGGCGGTGGGCGCCGAGGACCCGCTTCCGGCGGGCATCGAATTCCTGGTGCTGCGACCCGCGCGCGGGCCACCGCCCGCCTCGAACGGCGCCGCGGCCGCTGGGATCCCCCGCTACCTGGGCGGGCTCGAATTGGAGGAGGCCGGCTGGGCCGACCAGCGCGGCGCGTGGTACGATTGGGCCGTCGCTGAAAAGATGGCCATCGAAGTGGGGCCTCGGCCCGAGCAGAGCGGGCTCGACAGCGGCACGCTGCGCACGCTCGCCGGAAAAGGGGCCACGTTTCTGGCGAGCGCCCGACCTCAACGGAGCGACCAGCTCAACCGGATCGCCGTCTCGCTGGGCATTCTGCGGCGAGGCGCGGTGCCGGGAGAGCAGGTGCGGACCACGTTCGCCGCGCTCGCTCCCGCGCCCCGGCGCCGCCGAAGCCGCTAGCCGTTCCGCTCCAACTAGAGGCTCTTGTAGCCGGAGGGCGCGGGCGCCGGCGTGCCCGTGCGGTACGTCTCACGGTACGCACCGCCGGCTCTCGCGGCCGCACCGACGGTGACGGTTCCCGCCCGCTCCCACGCCGCGGCGTACGGGGCGATCGCGGTCCTCGTCCTCGGTCTGTTCCTCTCCCGGTACGGGCTGCTCTTCCCGGCGCTCCTGGGGCTCCTCCTGCTGGGCGTCGGGCTCTCCTTCCTCTCGACCCGGCTGAACCCGTTCTCCGTCGGCTTCTACCTCAACACGAAGCCGTCGTGGAGCTCGATCGGGCTGCTCTTCCTGAGCGCGCTCCTGCTGGCCTACCTCGCCTACGTCGACTGGCGCCATGGCGGCGCCACCGGTCTGCCGCGGATCCCGTAACGAGGCCGGCGCCTACGAGGCGATCATCCGCTCGAGCGCGATGCGCGCGCGCCGGGCGGTCTCGACCGGTACCTCGATCTGGTACCGGAGCTGCTGCAAGGAGTCCCGGACGTCGGTGAGGTCGATCTGCTTCATGTACGGGCAGATGGCCCCCTCCTGCACCGGTAGGAACTCGGTCTCCGGGTTGAGCGCCCGCATCCGGTGCAGGATGCCCACCTCCGTGGCCACGAGCACCTGCGGCGCCTTCGTTTCCTTCGCGAACCGGACCATGCCGTCGGTGGACAGAATGCGGTCGACGTGCGGCAGCGCCGCGCTCCCGCAGCCGCACTCCGGATGCGCCACGACCTCCGCCCCCGGGTGCGCCGCGCGCGCCATCTGCAGCGTCTCCGGCCTCAACTTGGCGTGCACCGGGCAGTCGCCCACCCACAGGTGCATGTTGCGCCGGCCGGTCTGCGCCCGGACCCACTCGCCCAGGAAGACGTCGGGCAGGAACAGCACCTCCTGTTCCGGCGGTAGGCCCCCGACCACCCGGACCGCGTTCGAGCTGGTGCAACAGTAGTCCGACTCGGCCTTGACCTCGGCCGACGTGTTCACGTAGGCGACCACGGCCGCTCCCGGATGCTGCGCCTTCCATGCGCGGAGCTGCTCGGCGGTGATCGCGTCCGCAAGCCCGCAGCCCGCGGCGAGGTCGGGCAGGAGCACGGTCTTGCCGGGGTTCAGGATCTTGGCGGTCTCGGCCATGAACCGGAC
>DASYZY010000117.1:0-9276 GCA_035945735.1 Thermoplasmata archaeon | reverse complement strand
TTCGACGAGCTCGAGGGGGACCTCGAGCAGCTGCTCGCCGAGCGGGGGATCACCCGCGTGCACGTCGTGGGGCTCAGCGCCGGCGCCTTCCTCGCGGTCCGCTTCGCGCTCGACCGAACGTCGCTGGTGCGGAGCTTGGTGTCCATCGCCGGCTCGACCCACTGCGATGCCCACACCCGGGCGGTGGCGGAGAACTGGGCCAAGACCTACCGCGAAGCCGGCTACGAGGCCTACGTCCTGCGCCTTCTCCGGGACGTGTACTCGCCCAACTGGCTGGACGGCCATATGGACCTCGTCGACAAGGTCACCCAACAGATGCGCGGGGTCGATCTCCGCGGACCGATCCAGTGGTACTCCGCGATCCGGTCGTACGACGTCCGCGGTTCAGTCGGCCGACTCCGCGTGCCCACGCTCGTGGTCCACGGGATGGACGACCGGGTCATCGACCCGACGCACGCCCGGCTGCTCCGCCAGTCGATCCTGGGCGCCGAGCTGAAGCTCTACCCGTTCGCGGGCCACATGGTCCCGGTCGAACAGGCCGACGAGTCCGCACGGCTGCTGCGCGAATGGACCGCGCGGGTGGACCTCGCCGCGGCTTCGGTCCCCGGCTCGTAGGGGGATCGTGGGCGGCGGAGCTTCCCCCGGCGCGCCGGCCCGCGCGGCCCAGCCGCAGGAGCTGGAGCGCCATCTCGCTCGACTTCCGGTGGTGGAGCCGCATACCGTGGCCGGCACCGCCGCGGTTCTGGCGGTCCTTCGCCCTTCGGATCGGGGGGCCGAGGTCCTGCTCGAAGTCCGGGCCCTACGGGACGGCGACGTCGGCTCCGGCCAGGTCGCCCTACCGGGCGGGCGACGCGAGCCCTCGGACCCCAGCTTGGAAGCCACCGCGCTTCGCGAGGCGCGAGAGGAGGTGGGGTTGGCCGACGAGGAGCTGGCGCCGCCGATCCGCTTCTTCGAGACCACACCGGCGGCCGCCTTCGGCGTCGACGTCGCGGTCTTCGTGGTTCAGGGCCGCCCGGGACGCGAGGTCAGCCACGCGGTGGACCCAACGGAGGTGAGCGAGGTGTTCTGGATGCCTCTGGACGCGCTGGCGACCACGCGGAGGATCCGGCGCTCGAATCATGGACGGGAGTTCGAGACCGATGCGACCCCCGTACACGGGCACGAGCTGTGGGGATTCACTCGACGTGTGCTGCTGGAGCTGTGCGACCGGATCGAGCTCGGCCCGGCCGCCCGCTAGCGCCGGGCCTCGAGCGCCGAGAGACGGGATCGCCGGCCATTTTCGAATGGGCCTGCTCCAGGGTTTCCCACCAGCGGGTGGTGAACGGGATCCGGAACAGTCGTTCGAGGGCTTCGTTGGGATAGACCAACCGCTCTCCGAAGCGCCGTCGGTAGCCGTACGCCACCTTCCCGGTCACGCCCGTGAGAACGACCTGCCACTCGGCTTGGTTGGGGAAATGCGCGGGCAGCGGGGGCGGAGTCGGAACAGGCCCGCTCGCCGCCGCGGCGAACCGCCGCACGCCCTCCTCCGCGGGCCGGCCCTGTAGCGGGTCGATCCGAAGCAGCGCCCCCAGCTCCCGGTCGGAGAGCGTCATCATCTCCGCCTCGAAGGGCAGACGGCGCCGGATCTCCGACTCGATCTGGGAGCGCTCGATCGGAGCCCGGACGACGAAGGTGCCGGCGGCTCCGAGGCTCACGACGTCCCAGCGCGCTAGCTGCTGCGCCAGCTCGCTCGGGCGGAAGATGTTCCCGCCGACGTTGGCCCCACGAAGCAGGACGAGTTGCGCCACGGCTCGACGAGGGCCCTCCGCCCCTTTAGCCAACGGGGGGAGGCCGTGAAACCCACCCGGCGCGCGGGGTCTCCGGCGGTCTCCACGGAAGGAGAATTTATCTAGGCCCTCCCCGCAAAAACCAGCTGCCGCCCTCGGCGGCGCACCGGAGAACATGAAGCAGCTCAATCGGAGAACGATCTACCTGGGAACAGTGCTCACGCTCATCGGCGTGACCGCGGGGATGGCCATCGCCTCCAGCGTCCTGAGCTCGACCGCGGTGAGTCAAGGGGCCAACTTCTACCAAGGCGGCAACAACGGCGCCAACGGCTACTCCACCGCCACGCTCGCGGTGAGCACGACCCCGGCCGCGACGACCGTCTGCACGTCGGGCACCCTGAACGGCGCGACGTCGGCCGGCACGGTCAACGTGATCCTCTCCTCCACCACCGGCGGGACCGTCTGCACGGCGGGGAACTTCGCCGAGGAGTTCTCGCTCACCTTCTCCGCCACGATCTCCCACCAGACCAACACCATCTCCATCACGAGCCAAGTGGGCGCCGGGGCGGTCCAGACCAACTCCGAACCGGTCCAGCTCGGCACCGGCACCTCCGGCGCGTTCACCCAGACGGTGAACGTGTACGTCGACTACGGCGCCGTGAACCCCCCCGCGGGCGGGATCACCGTCCTCGACCTGGTCGTCCAGTAAACCCCACCGGGCGGGGGGAGCCCTCTCCCCCCCGCCCGTATTCCGACATCACCGGCTCAAGGACCCGACGGGCTCGGGGTCGGACGGCCGGGACGGGTACGGACGCCGGAGTTCCGGGGCGACCGTCGATAACATGGCCTAGGAGGCGATGGCCCGATGCGGCGGCATGTCGGGGAGAGGAGACCCGCTCCGGGACCATCTCCGGGATACTCCGTCGCCCCGGCTGCGGAGACGGATCGAAGAGAATCTCCCGATCCTACTCTCGGGCGCCGCCCTGTTCATCGCGGGCGTCCTGCTCCTCGCGACGCACTCGGCGAGTCGGATCGGCCTGCTGCCGAGTTGGAGCTACCTGTTCGCCGTCGGGGCCATCATGCTCTCGGGAGGCTCGATGGCCACGCTCTACGGGACCGAGCCGAACGCCGGCGAGACCCTCGTGGCGCCGGTCGGCCCTGATCGCATCGTGGTGTCGAGGACCGCCTGGAACCGGTTGAACTCGCTCGCCCGGGCCAACTCCGATCGCGGCACCGCTGCCCCTGAGGAGTCTCCCTCCTGGCTCGAAGGCGCCGAGCCATCCGCCCTTCGACCTTCGCTGGAGGCGGAGGCGGTCGCCGTTCGCGCACCGATCGCTCCGGCGGCCCGCCGGTCTCCCCCACCACCCGTGGCCCAGCCCTCGTTGGCTTCCCCACCGGCCGGCGCTCCGCGCGGCGCACCTGCGCCCCCGGCGCCTCCTCCGCTTGAACCGATGCCGGCTCGTCCCGGGGCTGGTCCGATCGACCAGGAGCTCGAGCAGCTGTTCAAGGAGCTCAACACTCAGGCCTCGTCCCCACTGCAGACTCCCGTCCCGCCGCGCGCGGCACCGATCAACCGTCCGACCTGCCGGGGATGCGGCCGGGCCGTCCCCCAGACCGGGCCCCAAGGCAGCTGCTCGGTCTGCGGCTCGACGTTCTGCGAGAGTTGCAGTACGGGTCGGCTCGCCCTCACGTCCGAGGGGACGGTCTGTGAGTGGTGCCGCGCTTTGGCCCCGTAGCCCTCGGTGCAGAAGGGAACGCGCGATCTCCCGTCGGAAACCGGTAGTCGGAAGCGCTCGGCCACGGCACCATCCGGTGGATTCCACCGCTGCATCGACCCACTGAAAGCCTTAAGAAGGCACTTAAATACCCAGCGTCACAGGGACTGGCATGGCGAAGATCCGGATCGAGAATGTCGTGGCGTCGACCTCGCTGGGGGATGAGCTCGACCTACAGTCGATCGCGCTCGGGCTCGACGGCGCCGAGTACGAGCCCGAGCAGTTCCCCGGCCTCATCTACCGACTGAAGGAGCCGAAGACCGCGATCCTGCTCTTCCGGTCCGGGAAGGTCGTCTGCACGGGCGCCAAGAGCATGAACGAGGTCGAGCAATCGATCCACAAGGTCGCCCAGCAGATCCGCAAAGGCGGCCAGAAGATCACGATGAAGCCGCGGATCGAGGTGCAGAACATCGTCGCGAGCTCCGACCTCGGCTCGGAGATCAATCTGAACGCGATCGCGGTCACGCTCGGGCTCGACCGGGTCGAGTACGAACCGGAGCAGTTCCCGGGACTCGTCTGCCGGATCGACGAGCCTCGGGTCGTGGTCCTCCTGTTCGGCAGCGGAAAGCTCGTCTGCACGGGAGCGCGCAAGCCGTCCGACGTCGAGCTCGCCGTGCAGAAGATCACCCAGGAGCTCCGCGGGGCCGGACTCCTGCGCTAGGCCCGGACGCCGGGAGCCGTGCCGCTCCCTGCGGACCTGCCCGTCGTCGACCACCACTGCCATCTCTCGCCGACGGGCGAGGGGGTGGCGGCCGCCCGTCGCTTCGCCGCGGCGGGGGGAACGCACCTCTTCCTCGCGACCCAGAACTACGACAAGGGTCCTCCGCTGTCGATCGAGCAGTACGCCGACCAGTTCGCGACCACGGTCGGGCTAGCCGGACAGGTCGAGCGGGAGTGCGGCATCCGCTGCTACAGCGTCCTCGCGCCGTACCCGGTCGATCTCCTCCCCCAGGTCGAGCAGCTCGGCCGAGCCGCGGCCGTCGAACTCCAGCAGGCCGCGCTCGAGCGCGCGGGCCACGAGGTGGAGGAGGGACGAGCCGTGGCGATCGGCGAGGTGGGTCGACCCCACTTCGCTTTTCCCCCCGAGCTCCAGGAGGCGGTCGATGGGATCTTCGACCGGGCGCTCGAGATCGGCCGAGACGTGGCCTGCCCGATCGTGATCCACTGCGAGGAGCTGGATCCGTCGGGCTTCCGGGCGCTCGCGGCGCGAGCTGCCAGCAAGCTGTTCCCGGTTCAGAAGCTCGTCAAGCACTACCACCGTACCCGACTGCACGCCGCGGAGTACGCCGGGCTGATCCCGTCCTACCTCGCCCGACGCGAGCTCGTCGCCGAGGTGCTCGACGCCCCGGGGCCGTGGTTTCTCGAGACCGACTTCCTCGACGACCCCCGACGCCCCGGCGCGGTGCTCGATCTGGCGACGGTGCCGCGACGCGCCCTCGCCGCCGTCGATTCGGACCCCCGGTCCGTTGAGCGGCTACGGGTTCCGTTCGTCGAGTCCGTCGCGAGCGTCTACGGATTCACGCCGGAGGTGCGGCGAACGTGACCGCGCCCCGGCGCAGGGGGCGCCTCGTCTTCGTCGAAGGGATCGACGGCGCCGGCAAGAGCACGCTGGTCCGAGCCCTCCGTCGCGCGCTACGTGAGCAAGGGTACCGGGTGGCACTCCACCGAGAGCCGGTCCATCCCGCTCTCGGAGCCGAGGCGATCCGCCGAGGGCCCCAGGATCCGCTCGGATCGGCGCTGCTGTTCACGGCCGACCGGACCCTGGCCGCGCCGCGTGTCGAGCGGCTCCTCGCCCGGCACGACCTGCTCCTGCAGGACCGCTCGTACTTCTCGACCCTCGCCTACCAGGGAGCCCGCCTTCCGTTCTCGGTCCAGCAGCTCCTCCTCCGAGCCCAACGGGCCGGCAGCCGGGCGCCCGACCGGGTGCTCTGGCTGAAGCTGGGGACGGAGGAGGCCCTCGATCGCATCGGAGGACGGGGAGGTCGAAGCGTCCTCGAGCGTCGTCCGAGCCTCGTTCGGGCGGCCCGCGCCTATGCACGGATGGCCCGCTCGACCGACTGGCGAACGCTCGACGCTCGCCTCTCGCCGGCGGAGCTTCTGGCGCGGGCCGTCGCTGAGGTCCATCCCCTGCTCGGTCGCCGCCGACGGGCGCGGTAATAATCTACCCGAGGAGTTCCCCTCGCTCCGATGGCCTCCGTCCTTCTCCGCGAGGAGACGCTCGATCCCTCCTTCGTCCCTCCGTCGCTCCCGGGTCGCGAGAAGGAGCTCGGGGCTCTGCTCGAGCGGTACCGCGGCGTGCTCGGCAAGGGGCTCTCCTACCCCCAACTGTTGACCGGCGGGATCGGCAGCGGCAAGACCGCGCTCGCCCGCAAGCTCGGCGAGGAGCTGCGCCGGTCGGCGCGCCCGGGCGCGCTGCCGCTGCAGACGATCTACATCAACTGCTGGCGACGCGCGAACGACCGCTCGATCCTGCTCGAGATGCTGCGCAGCGTGAACGTCTCGCTCCCGGATCGCGGCTACTCGCTGACGGAGATGCTCGACGTCTTCGAACAGGGACTCCGCCGAGCTCCGGGTCCCCGCCTCATTGTACTCGATGAGGTGAGCGCACTCGTCCGGCAGGGCACCAAGCTCGTGTACTTCTTCTCCCGCGCGCGGGAGATCGCGCTCGGCTCGCTCTCGCTCCTGCTGATCGCGCCGGAAGACGTCCTTCCGTTCCTCGACGGCGCGAGCCGCTCCAGCTTCGGACTCACCCATCGGCTGCACCTCGAGCCGTACGACGAGAAGGCGCTCCTAGGGATCCTGATGGCCCGAGCCCAGTTGGCCCTGCGTCCCGGGAGCTACAGCGCCGAGACCCTCAAACCGCTCGCCCGAGCGGCCGCCCCCCGGGGCGACGCGCGATTTGGGCTCGAGCTCCTCGCGAACGCCGCCCGTTCGGCCGAGGCCCGTGGGAGCGCCGAGATCGGCGCGGAGGACGTCCGCACGGCCCGCAGCTCGCTCGTGCCGGGCGAGAGCGAGCTCCGGCTCGACGAGCTCCCGCCCCAGTCGCTCGTGGCCCTGCTCGCCGTGGCCCGGACGCTCCGAGGCCCCAAGAGCGGGGCGACCACCGAGCGGATCCGGCAGACCTATGGGGCGCTCGCCGAGGAGCTCGGCACTACCGCGGTCAGTCGGGTGACCTTCTGGCGTATGATCCGCCAGCTCGAGCGGGAGGGGCTGCTCGAGCTCGAGCCGGCCTCGGTCGGACGTCCGGCGCGCGTTACGCTCTCCGATATTCCGGTGAGCCATCTCGAACTGCTCCTCGAGTCGCGGCTCGAGCGCGCAAAGCCTAAGTCGCGCTCCCCGGTCCGACGGGCGTGAGCTCCTCCCTCGACGGGCCGACCCCGTTACCGGTCCTCGCCGGACCCCGCCTCCCGTCGTGGATCCGGACCGTTCCACCGCGGGGCGACGCCTACGCGGAGGTACGGGAGACGCTCTCGGAGCTCCGGCTCGGCACGGTCTGTCGGGAGGCCCGCTGTCCCAACCTCCCCGAGTGCTGGTCCGCCGGCACCGCGACGCTGATGCTGCTCGGGACCGACTGCACGCGTCGCTGCGGGTTCTGTGCGGTGACCACGCGCTCGCCGCACGGGGTCGTCGATCCGAGCGAACCGGCCCGCGTGGCCGAAGGAGTGCGGCGGTGGGGATTGCGGTACGTCGTGCTCACCCAGGTCTGCCGCGACGATCTTGCCGATGGCGGGGCGACGGCCATGGCCGACACCGTCCGCGAGATCCGCGCGCGAGCGCCCGGTACCGGCGTCGAGCTCCTAGTCGGTGACCTCGCCGGAAGCGAGGACGCTCTGGCGACCGTCCTCGAGAGCCGTCCGGATGTGCTCGCGCATAATCTCGAGACGGTACAGCGGTTGTCCGCTCGCGCGCGCGACCGCCGCGCTAGCTACCCTCGATCCCTCGAGCTGCTGGCGCGGGCGGCCGGTGCGCACTCCGCCCCGGTGACCAAGAGCTCGGTGATGTTGGGGCTGGGAGAGACCGACGAGGAGCTGGCCCGCTCCCTTCACGATCTTCGCTCGGCCGGAGTCTCCCTGCTCACCTTGGGCCAGTACCTGCGCCCGTCGCCGGAGCACCTCCCCGTGGAGCGGTACGTGCCGCCCTCGGAGTTCGCCAACTGGAAGCTCCGGGCGCTCTCGCTGGGCTTCCGCGGCGTCGAGTCGGGCTCGCTCGTCCGCAGCTCCTACCACGCCGAGGAGCTGTACCGGTCGGCCCGGTCGGGGGGCTAGCGTGGCCAAGAAAGGACGCCAGCGGATCGAGGAGAAGGAGAGCACCGCCTTCGAGTTCCCTGTCTTCGACGAGACCGGCTTCATCCGGCACGAGCTCGATCTCTCCTGGGCGACGGTCATCGCGCTCACCTTCTCGGTGCTGCTCGGGGTGCTCGGGGCCGTCGCCGTCCACTTCGGCCTGCCCTTCAGCATCCCCATCGTCATCGGGATCCTGGGCCTCGCGGCCCTCCCTTCGACGGTGCAGACGATCCGGCACAGCGACGAGGTCTACACCAAGGGCGACTGGGCCGGGATCATCGCCGTCGCGTTCTTCGTCTGGCTCGGGGTCTGGTTCCTGCTCTCCGGGTTCATCTAGCGCCCGCTCCACGGCAGCCGCTTGTCCAGGAGCTCACCGAGAGCGAGCGCGAGCTCCTCACCGGCCTCCAGCGCGGTCCAGGCGACGAAGCGGTCGTCGGGCTGCAGCGATTTGAGGAGATCCTTACCGAGCGGGAGACGCGGCAGGGCGGCGCTCAGCAGCTCCTCGGCCCCCCTGGGGTCTCGTCGGGCATCGACGCCCAGCGAGCCGTCCACCCGCACGTACGGGCCCTGCAGCGCCGGAGAGGAGGGCGACGCCCACTTCTCGAGGAAGGAGCCCACCCGGTCGAGGCCCACCGGTGGCCCTCGGGGGAGGCGTACCGCGGAGAGCACCCCGTGCTCGAGCTCCAGCAGGATCAAGGCGCGCGCGCTGCCGGCGGCGACGGCCGTGCCAACGACCTGGAAGCCGAGTCGGGTCGCCTCCTCCGCAATGGCGCGCTCGGCCTTGTGCAGCTGGGGGTAGACGATGTCGTCGACGAGCTCCGGGCGCCGGAGCGAGAGTCCCAGCACGTGGGTCGAGCGTTCGTGGAGGCGACGCCTCGCTTCCTCGGGCTCGAGCCGGGCCGCGGCTCGCAGGGTGAAGAACGCCTCGCTTGGACGGGCGAGGTACTCCTGGGCCGCCAGCCGGAGCAGGGCCAGGTTGCGGACCGACAGCGCGCTCGCCACGTTGCGGCCTGGGTCGACCGGATCGTCCACCACGAGCGGCGTGCCCGCCGGAACATTGGGTTCGGACCGCTCGGTGAAGCGAAGCCGTACGGGCGGGGACCACTCCCGCGCCTCGCGGAGCAACGGCCGGAAGCCCCCGGTCTTGAGGACGAGCAGTTCGACTAGGTAGCCGGAAAGCCCTTGGGTCCGGGCCTCCGACCCGTACACGCCGATCGAGCGCAGGAACCGCTTGGCCAGCCGGATCTCGGCGACGAGCTCCGGAGTTTCCCGGGCCGACAGGTACGCCTGGTGGAACGGCGTTCGGTCCACCGCGCTCTGGGGGTGCGCCGGGTCCGTGACCTCGTATCCCGGCACCGCATCCACGAAGAACCCGTCGACCCGGCCGCGCAAGTACGGGTGCTCCGCGTACCGGGTCTCGGGCGATTCGACCAGATGCGCCGCCAGGGCGAG
>DASYZY010000116.1:0-20617 GCA_035945735.1 Thermoplasmata archaeon | reverse complement strand
GCTCCCGGCGGGCGAGAGCTACTGTGTCGGCGCGAGCGCCGTGGGCTTCCTGCCGTACTACCAGTGCGGCCTGAGCCCGACCGTCCTGGCCGGCACTACGTCGCTGCCGATGAGCCTCGCCACCGAGGGTGTCGCGCTCTCCTTCCTCGGCTTCCCGACGGGGACGAAGCTCCATGTCAATCTGAGCGCGAGCGCTCCTCCCGCCGAGAGCGCCACCCTGTACGGCGGCCCGCACTTCGACCTCACTCTCTTCCCGGGTCGGTACCAGCTGACCGCCTGGGCCCCCTATCTCAACGGCTCGGGGGTCTACGAGACCCCGCATCCGGTCAACTTCTCGGTCCGGCCCGGCCTGGGCGGCCCCAGCCTCACGCTCGCGCTCCTGCACGAGCTCGCCTCGGCCGGCACCCTCGGGCTGCCGCCGGGCGTCAACGCGAGCCTGGTCCAGGTGCGGCTCACCTCCCCGGTCCTGAACCTCTCGGTCGATGGCGGCTCCTTCCATACCCGCTTCCTCGCCACGCCCGGCTCCTACGTCGCCTACGCGACCGCCGCGGTAGGGAACGCCAGTTACGCCAACCTGACCACGGTCACCATCTCCTCCAAGGGCGTCGTCTCCCCCGCGATCTCGCTCCTCGGTGCGGGCACCGCGCTGATCGGCACCCTGGTACCGCCGAGCGGCTATGCCCTCAACAACTCGAGCCTGCCGGTCACGCTGGTCGGTCCCCGGGGGCTCACGGTGAGCGCGACCGCGCTGGACGGGGGCTTCACCGCGATCCTCCCTACCGGCGGTAGTTACCGGGTCTACACCGCGGCCACGATCAGCCGCCTGGCCCCGGCCGGCGGCATGGAGTTCGTCACCTTCGCGGCCTCGGGGAGCACGCTCTGCACGCTGAGCGGTTCCACGACGCCTTGCTCGATCCCCCTCACCGCGACGGTGGGGCTCAGCGCCGTCGCGGGCAGCGCCCTCGGCGCTGGCAGCACGATCCGGCCGGACGGCAGCGTCACCTTCGTCGCGACCAACGGCGAGCGGAGCACCGCCGCCCTGACCGACGGCCGCTTCTCCGCCCGTCTGCTACCGGGCACCTACACCGTCTACGCGACCGGCACCGGCGCGAGCACCATGCTCGCCGCCCTCACCAACTTCACGCTCGGGAACGGGACGAGCTACCTCAACCTCTCGATGGGGGCGGCCTACACCGACACGCTCACGCTCGTCAGCGCCGTCGGCGGGCCACCGAGCGCGAACCTGAGCGTCTCCCGCGCCGGCTTCCCCGTGCTGCGGCTCGTCGACGAGCCCATGGGCACGGCGATCCCCCTGACCTTGCCCGCCGGTACGTGGTCGCTCGCCGCCACCTCGACGGCCAACGCCTACGGGGTCCGTACGCCGAGCGCCGCGCACGCGAACGTGGTCCTGCTGGCCGGCAACGCGGCGACGACGCTGTCGCTCTCGGCCCTGCTGACGAGCACCGTCTCGATCGAGCCGACCGGGCAGCTGTCGGCGACGGTACCTCCCGGCGGGACGGTACGGTTCACCTACTCGCTCGTGAACACCGGATCCACGCCGGTGAGCTTCCACCTGCTGGGCAGCCCCGTGACCTGGAACATCACCTTCCTCCCCCGGAACTTCACGCTCAATCCCGGTCCCGGCGGCACCTCGAGCTCCGAGGCGGTGGTCGTCCTGCCGGCGGGCACGCCGGTCGCCCATCCGCCGCTGATCGTCGAGGCGATCGAGTCGAACGGGACGCTCCTCGGCGCCAGCAGCCTCTCCCCGACCGTCACGGTGGAGCCGGAGCCGGCGCTGTCGATCGGCTCGAACGCGAAGCTGAGCTCGATCGCCTCCGACTCGATCACGGTACCGTTCTGGGCGTTCAACTCGGGTAACCTCGCCGAGACGGTGAACTTCGCCGTCGGCGACACCGCCCGGCTCGCCGGCCTCGGCTGGATCAGCTCGCTCCGATCCGGCACCAGCGCCCTCACGGCCTCGGTCTCGCTCTCGGCCGGGCAGAACGCGAGCTACTCGGTCGTGCTCGGCGCGTCGGGCGGCCACGCCCTGCCGCCGGGCAGTGTCACGGTGCTCGCCACCGTGACCAACGGCTCGTACTCGCTGGCGCGCGATGCCCAGCTGCCGGTCCCGACGCTGACCGTCGGCATCTCCAACGGCACGATCGCGGTCACCGGGCCGTCGATCGGTTCGCCGGCGCCGTACCCCGACTGGCTCGTCCCCGTGCTCGTCTTCGTCCCGGCGCTGGCCTTCCTGGTCGGAGCGGTCAGCTGGCGCTGGTGGCGGACCCGGCGGTGGGTGCGGAAGTGAAGCTCCGTCCTTCCTTCCCCCGCGGCCTCCTGGCCGCGCTCCTCGTGTTGGGCCTCGCCCTCGTCGGCGCGCTCGGGGGGCTCGGCCACGCGCAGGCGACCAAGTATCCTCCGCTGACGGCGAACATCTCCGGCCCCACGCTCCTCGGGACCTCCCAGTCGGCGAGCTACCACCTCACCGGCGGGGGGGGACCCGGCTACGGATTCAACGGCACGGAGATCGGCACGCTCTCGTTCTCGGCGAGCGTTGCCGGCGTGGGCGGAGCCAACACCTCGGGCGTGCTCCTCACGCCGAGCGCCGGCGTCTTCGTCAACGGCAGCGCGAACCTCTCGCTCACCGCCTCGAACCTCACCGAGACGCTGATCCTATCGGTCGAGGTCACCAGCCACTACCAGAGCACCAACGCCACGGACAACCTGACCTACACCGTCGTCGTGATCCAGCCGTACACGCTCACCGCGACGCTCGTGAACACGTCCAACTACGGGACGGCGCCGTTCAACCTGACCGTCGAGCTCGACGGGGCGGCGGTGGGCCGGATCAAGGTGCCGGGGATGCTCGCCGGCGCGAGCTCGCAGATCAGCTACAGCTACGTCTCGAACTCGCTCTCGCCCGGCTGGCACACCTTCAGCGTGAGCTTGAGCACGCAGCACGGGCTCATCCTGTTCGCCAACGGCGAGAGCCAGTACACGACGAGCTTCTACGTGCCCCCGCCCGCGCCGAACGACACCCTGTGGTATGTGACGGGCGTCGTCGCCTTCGTCGGGGCGGTCTTTATATGGCTCTCCTCGGTCGGCGCGCGCCGTCGGCGCCGCAAGCGCTAGCGGACTCCTACCATGCCCATCGGAACGGCACACTGCTCGAGCTGCGGGCTCGCGCTCGATGGCCGCGGGGTCGTCCAGTTCCTGTGCCCGCAGTGCGGCGAGGAGACGCTGTGCCGCTGCGCGCGCTGCCGCGACCAGAGCGTGGCCTACACCTGTCCGCACTGCACCTTCCAGGGACCGTAGGCGCTCGATGGGGCAGGTCGCGGTCCTCTTCCGGCTCATGCCCCAGGCGGTCGAGACCGATCTCGACGCCGTGGCCAAGGAGGTCCGGCAGGTGCTGCCGGCCGGCGTGACGGTCCGCGGCATGCAGGTCAAGGACATCGCCTACGGCCTCCGCTCCCTGCTCGTCAGCGCCGTGATGCCGGACGCGGCGGGCATCCTCCAGTCCGCCGAGGAGGCGCTCGCCAAGATCCCTCACGTCGAGTCGGTCGAGGTGATGGAGTCGGGGCTGCTGTAGTCCCCCTCCACCGATGGACCTCTTCACCCACGTCCTCGTCGGCTACCTCCTCGCCTTCGCCGTCACCGGCTTCCAGCCCGGCTACATCGCGGCCGGGGCGCTCGCCGGCGGGCTCCCCGACGGCGACGCGGTCCTGTTCCTGCTCGCGCGCCGCTACCCGATCTTCCGCCACCACGGCATCACCCACTCGATCTTTGGCGTGACGGTCGTCGCCCTCGTTGGCGCCTACTTCGCGCCGATGATCCTGCCCGGCAACCCGCTCGTCTACTTCGTGGTCATGGAGCTGGGTGGCCTCGGACACATCGCGGCCGATGGCTTCACCAACTTCTCGGTCTCACCGCTCCTGCCGTTCTCGAATCGTCCACTCGAGATCGACGCCGACCGCGCGATCAACTTCGTCACGCTCGTGGTGAGCGTCGGGGCACTCGTGCTCCTTGGATCCGAGCGGTTCCACGTCTCGTTCGCGGTGTACCTCGCGAGCGTCTACGCGCTCACCGCATTCTACGCCAGCTACTTCGGCGTGCGCCTGCTGGGGCGATACCGAATCGGCCAGATCCGACGGTCCCTGCCCGAGTTCACGACCCCGATCCCGACGACCAACCCGCTCCGCTGGCTGCTCGTGTACGAACGGAGAGAGAACGGTCGGCTCCGCTCGGGCCTCGCCGAGTACCGGCTCGGCCGGGGCATCCGGGGGGAGGTCCGTCGGCTCGACGTCCCGCTCGCTCCCGAGGGAGACGGTCCGGTCGCAAATGCCGAGGAGGCGCTCGCCCGTTCGTACCCCGCGGCCCGGAAGGCGAACTCGATCTTGGACGACACCTACCACACGGGCACCGCCGTTCCGCGCGACGGCGGCGGCTGGCTGGTTCGCTGGTACTCTCTGGAGTTCGCCGCCTTTGGCCGCGCCGCCGGCGTGCGCGTCGAGATCGAGCCGTCGGGCGAGCTCAAGGCGCACTCGGCGTGGCTGCCTACGCGAGGCATCGCCTCGCCTCACTGAAACGCCGAAGACCTCGCCCGCGTAGCGCGGAGCGGAGGGCGCCTAGCCCTCGTGAACCTCGTGGATCTCGTCGGCGAGCAGGCCGTGGGCCTCCTTATGGACCCGGGCGGCGGCCTCGGCGTTCGGCGCTTCCACGAGGCAGAAGATGGCCCCCTTCTTCTCGTCGACCCAGTAGTGCTTGTAATCGACCCCGTACTTGCCCTGGACCGCGAGATCCTTCGCATGGGCGCCGGCGACGTCGGCGGCCTTCACGCCCTTCATGTTCCGGTGCTCGTCCATATACAGCGGCATCGCCGGATGGAGGGCGTACGGAAGTTAAGCGTTCGGACGTGCCTCGTGCCGCGGGTCCGCGGCTCGGTTCCGGGGCGCCGAGCCCAGGGCGATCGCCGCCGCCCCCGCGCGGAAACCTTTTTCATCGACGTGCCCACTCGACCGGATACGGCCGGGGTGGGGTAGCTTGGCCTATCCTGGGGGACTGTGGATCCCTCGACCCGGGTTCAAAGGGGCGTGGGATCCGACCCTCGCCCGGAGAGTCTCGGCCCCGGCCCTACCTTTTCCGTGAGCTGCGGGCCTTCGGGCGACGGGCCTGGGCTGTCGGCGGTCTCGTACGTCGAGCGACCCGGGCGTGGGTCGCGCCGGTGACGGCGAGCCGGTCGAGGGTCTCCGGCAGCTGGGCCAGACTGTAGTCCGCGTACGCCGCGCCCCATCGGCGGAGATCCTCCGGCGAGAGCGTCCAGCCGTGGAGCTGGCAGGCGCGTCCGATGGCGACGACCCCCGGCGTATCCCGCGCGGCCTCCATGTCGAACCGAGAGTCGCCCACGAGATAGACGGGGGCGCCGGGGTACCGGCGTTGATACTCGAGGAGGTGCTCGCGCTTGGTCCCCTGGCCCGAGCCGAGGACCGACTCGAACCAGATCCGAAGCCCCTCCCGTTCGAGGAGCAGCTCCCCCATCTCGCGCTCGGCGCCGGTCGAGATCGCGAGCGTCCAGCCGGCCCGGTCCAGCTGCTTGAGGACCCGGGGCATCTCGGGGAACACCGAGGCGTGGGCATACGCCTCCTGGATCTTGCGCTGGTGGAACTTGCGCGCGGTCTGGGCCCGCAGCTCGGGCGGGGCCTCCGGGAAGAGCTGCGCGAGCTGCGCCTCGAAGGGCATACCGGTCGTCGCGAGGTAGTGGAGGCGCCCTTCCTCCTCGGGCGTGCCGAACGCCTCGTGCAGGACCGCCGCCGCCACGTGGCTGATGGGCGACATGTCGTCGAGGATGGTCCCATCGAGGTCGAATACGACGACGCCTCGGGCCACCGATCGTGGCGCCACGGTCGCCTCCGCGGCGTACGGCACCGGCACGTTGCCGGCGCCCAGGCTCTCGGGGTTGACCATCGGCAGCGCCGCGCCGACCGCCGGGGGTTCGGGGCTCGTCGCGCCGGTCACGGCCCGTCGACCCGGCGCCCACCTTAAAGCCCTCGTCCCGGTCCGGGCGCGCCCCCGGGGCGTCCGGTCCCGGTCGGAGCGGTCGAGGATGCATCCGAGCCGAGCGATCCGATCCGCCCGCTCCGAACTGCTCGCCGGCAAGCGGGTCGTCATCGGCGTCTCCGGCTCGATCGCCGCGATCGAGATCCCGCGCGTCGCGCGCGAGCTGATCCGGCACGGCGCGGAGGTCCGCGTGGTGATGAGCGCCGAGGCGACGCGGATCCTGACACCGGAGGCGGTCGAGTTTGCCACCGGCCATCCCCCGATCACCGCCCTGACCGGCGCCGTCGAGCACGTCACCGAGATGGCGCCCGGCCCGGAACGCGCCGATCTGCTACTGCTGGCCCCGGCGACGGCGAACACGCTGTCGAAGGTCGCCCACGGGATCGACGACACCCCAGTGACCTCCTTCGCGTCGGTCGCCCTCGGCGGCGGCGTCCCGGTCCTCGCGGCGCCGGCGATGCACGCCGACATGGCCCGGAACCCGGCGGTCGTAGAGAGCCTCGAGCGGCTCGTGCGGTTCGGGGTGGGGATCATCGCCCCGCGAGCCGAGGAGGGCGAGGAGAAGATCCCGACTCCCGAGGAGGTCGCCGCCGAGGTCCTGCACCGCCTCGCCTCGGGCCCGTGGTACGGTCGGAGGCTGCTCATCATCGGGGGCGCGAGCCGCGAGAAGATCGACGACGTACGGAGCGTCACCAACGAATCCTCGGGTGAGACCGCCGTCGCGCTGGCCCGTCAGGCCTACTACCGGGGTGCCGAGGTCCATCTCTGGCTGGGTGCCTCCGAGCATGCGGCTCCGCGCTTCGTTCGGCTCGCGCGCTGGCGTAGTGTCGAGGAGCTGCTCCGGCTCGTTCGCGGGAGCCCAGGACTGCCCGCGCCGCTGGACTCGGTCTGGGTCCCGGCGGCCCTGTCGGACTTCACCGTGGACGCGGCTCCGGGCAAGATCGAGTCGCGGCGGGGCAGCGGGCTCACCCTGGAATTACGCGCCGCGCCCAAGGTCCTTCCCGAGCTTCGAAGTCGGGCGCCCCCTCCCACGATCCTCGTCGCCTTCAAGCTCGCGAGCGGGGCCACCGACCGGGCGCTGCTCGGCCGAGCCCGGGACAGCCGTGCCGAGTCGGGGGCGGACTGGGTCGTGGCGAACGACGCGACGAACATGGGGAGCGCCGAAGGTGGGTGGTGGCTGGTCCCCCCGCGCGGTGAGGCCCGGCGCATCGTCGGTCGGAAGGAGCCGGCGGCCGGCGAGCTGCTCGACGCCGTCGGGTCCGCCCTGGGCCGGGGCGCCCCTCGGGAGGGTCGCGGTGTCGATCCCGAGCGCCCGGGTCCGACCCCGAGACGCTCGCGGGGGCCATCGAATCCACCCCGCCGACGCTGAGGAGCGCGCGCCGGCGCTCCGCCCGCGGCTGCCGTTATAAACGAACGGCCCTCGAGCGGCCGTCCGTTCTCATGGTCAAGCTCGCAGAGTGGCGGGGGAAGGAGATCTTCCGTCGGTACGGGATCGCGCTTCCGCGCGGCCGCGTCGTCCGCTCGGCCGAAGAGGCGATCGCGCAGACCGAAGCGGGCGAGATCCCCCTGCCCTGCGTCGTCAAGGCGCAGGTGCTCGCCGGCGGCCGAGGCAAGGGGGGGGCCGTCAAGTTCGCTTCGACGCCTGCCGAGGCCGGCGAGGCGGCCCGGGCGATCCTCGGCATGGAGTTCCACGGCGAGGTCGTGAAGGAGCTCCTCCTCGAGGAGAAGCTGCCGATCGCCCGCGAGCTGTACCTGTCGCTCACGCTCGACCGCAGCGCCCGGGTCCCGCTCCTGATGGCCAGCGCCCAGGGCGGCGTCGAGATCGAGTCGGTCGGCGAGGAGTCGCTGCTGCGCCTGCCGATCCACCCGTTCGCCGGTCTTTCGGGCTACGAGAAGCGCCGGGCGATCCGAACGCTCGGGCTCTCCGGTCCTGCCGCGAAATCGATGGACGCGATGCTGGACCGGCTCTGGCGGGCCTTCCAGGCGGAGGACGCCGAACTGGTCGAGGTGAACCCTCTCGCCGTCGTCGGCGACGGCGTGGTCGCGCTCGACGCGAAGGTGGTCATCGAGGACGACGCGACGTTCCGCCACCCCGAGTACGCCGACATCCGGGACGACCGGACACCGCTCGAGGAGGTCGCGCGCGAGAAGGGGATCGCCTTCGTCCAGCTGGACGGCAACATCGGCGTCATCGCCAACGGGGCGGGGCTGACGATGGCCACGCTCGACGTGCTGCAGAACTTTGGGGGCCGTCCCGGCGTCTTTCTCGATCTCGGCGGCACCGACGACCCCGCCAAGGTGACCGAGGCGTTCCTGCTCATGGCCCGGGCCAAGCCCGCCGCGGTGTTCCTGAACATCTTCGGGGGCGTCACCCGATGCGACACCGTCGCCAAGGGGCTCGTCGAGGCGATGAAGCAGGTCCCGGCCAACGAGAAGTTCCCGCTCGTCGCCCGGATCCGAGGCAACAACGAGGAGGAGGGGATCGCCATCCTGCGGGCGGCCGGCGTGACCTCCTTGCGCGAGCTGCGCGAGTCGGCCCAGGCCGTGGTGGCGGCCGCGCAGGGGGCTCCGGCATGAGCGTCCTCGTCGATGCCCACACCCGGGTCCTGGTCCAAGGCATCACCGGTCACCAGGGGACGGTGCACACCATCCAGATGCGGAAGTTCGGCTCCAACGTCGTGGCCGGCGCGACGCCCGGCAAGGGCGGCACGAGCGTCGAGGGCGTGCCCGTGTTCGACTCGGTGGAGGAAGCGGTCGCGCGCACCCAGGCCAACGCGACCTGCATCTTCGTGCCGGCCCCCTTCGCCAAGGATGCGCTCCTGGAGGCGGTGGACGCCGGCATTCAGCTCGCGGTGATCGTCACCGAGCACATCCCGTTCCACGACATGCTCGTCATGTTCCACTACGCCCGGATGAAGGGGGCCCGGATCATCGGCCCGAACTGCCCGGGCATCGGCGCTCCCGGCAAGGCGAAGGTGGGGATCATCCCGAACGTCGTCTTCCACCCCGGCCGGGTCGGGGTCATCTCGCGCTCGGGCACGCTCACGTACGAGATCGTCAGCGGCCTGAAGGAGATCGGCCTCGGCCAGAGCACCTGCATCGGGCTCGGCGGTGACCCGGTCGTCGGCACCAGCTTCGTCGACGCGCTGCCGCTGTTCGAGGCCGACCCGGAGACCGATGCGCTCGTCGTCGTGGGCGAGATCGGCGGGAGCGCCGAGGAGGAGGCGGCGGAGTACATCCGGGGCCATGTGCGCAAACCCGTGGTGGCGTACATCGCCGGCCATTCGGCCCCGCCGGGCAAGCGCATGGGGCACGCCGGTGCCATCATCGCCCGCGGGCGCGGGACCGCTCAGAGCAAGGCCGCCGCGCTCGAAGCGGCCGGCGCGCGAATGGCCCGCTTCCCCTACGAGATCCCCTCGATGGTCAAGGACGCGCTCGCCTCGATCCGCACGTGACGCCGGAGGGCGCGACCTCCGGCGACTCGGCGGAAGCCCCGGAGCGATGCGGCATCCCCGAGTGCACCGAGCCGGCCGCCCGTTCGCTCGCCCGTGTGGAGCTCCGTAAGGCCTTCCCCGACCTGGAGGAAGGTTCGGGCCGCCTGGCGATCTGCCGGGTCCACTACAAGACCTACAAGAAGTCCACGAAGGGCGACCGCTCGCTCGAGCGGATCGGCCGCTACAAGTAGACTGCTCGGATCGACCCGGCCGCCCTCAGGCGTGCCGCATCTTTTGGGCTCGCATCCGCCGGCGCATGCGCTTCTTTCGCCACTTCCAGCGCATGTGGCCGCGCTTCTTCCAGACCCGCGAGCTCCGTTTCATTCCCTCTCGACCGAAGCGGCGCCGCGTAGCGGCGTCGGGTTATAAGCGCTCCGAGGAGCGGCGCTCCGTCGTCGACGTAAGCCGGCGCCGACGCGCGGCCGTTATCTTCCGCCGGCCGCTCCAGGGGCGTGCTCGAGCCGGCCGTCCTGGAGTCCACGGTACTCGAGTTCCGCAGTAAGTCGTTCTCGCACGAGGAGTCGATCCGGATCGGCGAGCGAGACTGGCTCGTCTTCGCCCGGAGCGAGACCGAGAGCGAGTCGAAGTTCCGGCCCAAGGTGCTCCGGCTGCGCGTCGTCGTCCCGGCCGACTGGGTCTTTGCGGACCCCGCCGGCGAGCGGCTGCTCCTCGGCCCCGACGGCTCGCCGGGAGCGATGGGCGCGCCCACCGAGGCCGTGGAGGTCGCCGCCGAGCCGGAGGAGTTCACGGAGCAGGGCATCGACTGGGTCCGCTGGCGGCCCCGGCCCGAGCGGCTCCTGTATCTGCCGCGGACCTCGGCCGACGAGCTCCGCCGCTCCGAGTCCGTGCTCCGCCTCGGCCAGTAGGCGCGCTCGGCTCAGATCACGCCGAGCTCGCCCAGCTTCTCGGGCAGGTACGTGTCGGTCACGTAGTTGAGCCCGTACTTCGCGAGCGACTGCTGCTCGGCCTTCTTGCCGTTCTTGAGCATGAGCTCGATCTCGCTCCGCCACTCGGCGGTCTGGAAGCGCGGGTCGGTGAGCTCGGCCTGCAGCGCGCGGACGTCCTGGTCGGTGAGCTTGTCGGAGGGGAGCTTGTACGTCTCGATATCGGACGGGGTCACGCCGAGGAACTCGGCCCCCGGCGTGGCGAGGTACTGCGAGATGTGGGCGGTCTTGATCGCCCCGTAGGCGACGCTCGCGAAGATCCGGAACGACCATGGGTCGCCATCGGTGAACACGACCACGGGCAGCTTGAGCTCCTCGTGCAGCCGCTTCAGGAACCGGCGCGTCGAGCGGGCCGGCTGGCCCTTCAGGTGGAGCAAAAGCGCGTCGTGCTCCTCGTCGAAGCCGTTCTCAGCGAGCCGGTCGACCATGCCCCCGCACTCGATGGCGATGACGAACTTCGCGCCGGTCGAGACGAACTCGATCTTCTCGGCCTCGACATTGAACGGGAGCGCGTAGCCGCCGTCGCCGACGTCGTCGCGGCAGTTGAACTTCTTGACGAGTCCCTTGCGGTTGCGCTCGCGGATCGTGAGGTCGCCGATCACCGAGGCGCCGTTCTCCTCGGGGTGGAGCCGGAAGTCCTCGCGCAGCCGCTCGCAGAGCACCTCGAGGTCCTCGATGAGGAGGTTCGACTCCTCCTCGCTGTGGAACTTGCCGTCCTGCCAGCCCTCGCTGATGTAGTACAGCTCGCGGAGCGTGGAGGTCTTGTTCTCCGCGGCCATCTCGTTGATGAAGTCGACGAGGCAGAAGGTCCGCAGGAGCATGAGCGCCCCGTCGCGCTTGCGCGCCGAGCGGGTGCCCATCGACCGGCCGAGCTTCCAGACCCCCTCCCGCATCTGGAAGGCGATGTTCTGCTTGGTCCGCAGCGGCAACCGCATCCGGGGGATCTCCCCGGCCACGAGCTGCTGGTAGACCTCGCGCGCCAGGTTCAGCGTCGGCGCGAGCGCCTTGGCCGCGACGGGGTCGACCCCCTTACTCGTCTTCGAGGGCGGCGTGGGCTTCTTCGCCATCGTAGTCCACCTCCGCGTCGCTCTCGCCGGCCTCGGTGCCGGCGGCTTCGGCGGCCTCCACGATCGCGCGGGGCAGCCGGACCTCCCAGTCGCCCGGCAGCGGCTCGGCGCCGAGCAGATGTGCCTCGTCGACGCCCGCGACGAACCAGTCGAGGTCGTTCAGCTCGACCTCGCTCGCGGCCGGGAAGGTGAGCGCGATCGCCGCCTTCTCGCTCGGGGCGAGCGTCTCCAGCGTCCACCAGGCCCGGCCGAGCTCGGCGTCGGTCCCTTCGGGGGCTGGCTCCGCCCGGAGGGCCGAAAAGTCCTCGGGGGGCATCTCGACGAAGAGCTCCAGGATGCGCTTGCGCGGCGTGTAGTTCGTCAGCTCGAGCCGGATCGTCGCATCGGATTTCGAACCCCCCGGCCCCGCGGTCGCCTCGAGCGCGACGACGTCCATGATCTTGGTCACGACCGGCGTCAGGTCGGGCACGGGCTTGCCGGCGAGCCGGCTCGCCTTCTCGGCGAGCTGGGGCAGGATGCGCTGGATGATCGCGAACTTCTCGGAGGCGAGGTCGCGGCGGTTTCGCCGCGAGAGGTGGGTCCTCAGGTGCCGGGCGGCGCCCTGCAGGGCGAGCGTGAGCTCCTTGTCGATCTCGGGGTCCTCGGCGACCGCCTCCTTGGCCTCGCTCGTGAACGGGACCTTCGTCGAGGCCAGATGGACGAGCAGGAGGCAGGGACCCACGGGGAGTCCGTTGCCGCCCTTCTGTTCGAGGCCGTACCGCCTCCAGTCCATGTTCGCGACCGCCGTCGTGATCGCGCAGGCGCCCTGCTGGAACAGCAGGGGCACGCGGTTCGCGAACCGGAGCAGCTGCATCGGCTGGTCGGCCGGGAGGCCGCCGCCGTAGACCAGGCCCACCTCCACGAGGAACGGCGTGCCGCCGCGTACCTTGGGCGGCCGGCTTACGGGCGGGGCGAAGAAGTCGGGCCGGACCTCCCCGAGCACGTTGCGAAGTCCGCGCTTGATGAGCAGCGGTCCGATCGGCGAGAGCGAGGCGGTGCTCGGGGGGAGGAGCGGGACCGCGTGGAGCGCGGCGAGGAGCTTCTCCAGCGGCTCTCCGTGGATCTCGCCGGGTGACTCCTTTCCCGTGAACCCGCTCTGAGCGAAGATCTCCTTCAGGGCGCGCGGGGTCACTCCCGCGAAGTCGTGCAGGAGGGTCTCGGAGAGCTTCGCGGCCTTCGAGGCCTTCAGGAGTACCGCGAGCTCCCCCAGCTCGAGGCCGTGAGGATGGGGCGGCACCTCCTCGGGGACCGGAGGCACCTCGGTGCTGGCCCGCTCCCAGGTGGTACGCGTCCCGTCCGGCTCGACGAGGACGATCCGGGCGTGCGGGTTCACGATCGCCGCGCTCCGCAGGTAGTCGTAGGGCGATTGGCGCCCTCGGGTGTAGCGGGCCTTGAGCACGAGCTCGACCCGGGTACCCTGGGGCCGGTCCCAGAGCTCGAGCTCCTCCGAGACGATCCGGGGCTGGTTCTTCTGCGTGTCGATGAGGAGCTCGACCACGTGGGAGGCCTCCTCCTCGGCGACCTTGGACCGGATCCGGGCGGGACGGGCCGTCGTCAGGGCCGCGTACAGGACCGCGGCCGAGATCCCGATGCCCTGCTGGCCACGGGACTGGCGGTTGGCGTGGAAGCGCGAGCCGTAGAGCAGGCGGGCGAAGACGTTCGGGATCTGCTTCTTGACGATACCGGGGCCATTGTCCTCGACCGAGATACGGAGCCGGTCGGCGCCCTCCTTCGCGATCTCGATGGTGACCTCGGGCAGCACGCGGGCCTCCTCGCACGCGTCCAGGGCGTTGTCGACGGCCTCCTTCACCGTGGTCAGGGCGGCGCGCAGGGGATTGTCGAAGCCGAGGATCTGACGGTTCCGCTCGAAGAACTCCGCGACGGAGATCTCGCGCTGCTTGGCCCCCAGCTGCTGCGCTAGGCTCGTCGGCGGGCTCATGCCTCCGACGGGAGCCGCCGGCGCCCCCCTTAAGTCATGAGTTCGAACTGAACGGCGCGAGCTCGAACCGTTCGCTCCCACCGAGCGGCGCCGGAGGTCTACGGCCGGTCGCTGTCCCGCAGGACCGGTCGGAACGGCCGCCACCGCGCGGCCTCGTCCAGGTCGATCTCGCCCGACAGCAGCCGTTCGCCGTCGTCGGCCCCGCTCACCGTCAGCGACTCCAGCGGAACCGGCTCCCCGCGGGCATCCCAGAGACCGGAGCCGCCACCGAAGACGATCCCGTCCTCGACGCCGACGCGATTGACGTAAACGACCGGGGCGGCGTTCTCGACGGCGCGGGCCGGCAGTACCTTCTCGAACAGCCGGCGCGAGGTCACGGGGGCGGCGGAGGGGATCGCTAGAAGCTCCGCGCCGTCGCGCGCCAATGCGCGGAAGATCTCGGGGAAGAAGGCGTCGTAGCAGATGCCGACCCCGAGCTGGCGCTCGCCCCAGCGGAGCACGGTGGAGACGGGCCCCGGCGAGAACGGCTTGGCCTCCTCGAACGGCCCAAAGTTCGGCAGGAAGCGTTTGGGTTGGCTCGACGGGGGGAGGCCGCCCCCGACGAGCAGCGCGGCGTTCTGTACCTCTCCCCGACGAGGTCCGGTGACGGGCGCTCCCACGAGGATCGCCCCGCCCATTCGCTGGGCGGCGCGGTCGAGCCGCTCGGTCGACGAGTCGCCGAGTCGGAGGCCGATCTGGTGGAAGCGGTCGCCGAGGAGGTAGCCGGATAGGAACAGCTCCGGGAAGACGGCGAGCTGGGCGCGGTGCGCGGCGGCGAGCGCCTCGATGCGGGCGAGGTTCGCCTCGAGATCCGCGCGGACCGGGGCGAGCTCCGCCAGCAGGAGCCGGACGCTAGTAGAAATGGTGGCGCACCGCGAGCAGGTAGATGAACAGGGCGATGAGGATCACGAACAGCACGGTGATCGAGGCGGTGAAGAACTCGTACGCCATCCCGGCGAATAGGAGCACCACCATCAGGTACAGCGCCCAGAGCTCCTGGTCCCAGAGCGCGCGGGCGAGGGCGATGATCGCCGCCCCCAGCACGAGCAGGATCGCGGCGCCGTACTCGTCCAGGCTCGCCGAGACGAGCAGCGAGGTGGAGAACAGCGACGAGCCCGTGTACAGGTGGAGGATGGCGATCGCGCTGGTGAGCAGGAGCAAGAGCCCGGCGAGCCCGAGCAGCACGCTCAGCACGGCCACCCCGATCGGCAGGCTCGGCTGGAGCTTGGGGGTCGCGCGAGGAGGCAGGTGCTGGACGACGGGGGCGCCGGTGGCCGGGTGCGCCGTGGAACGCGTGGCGGTGCCGCTCATGAGTCGCCGCTCTCAGCAACCGAACGGGCACGGTTTGTAGCTTTCGTTCGAGGCGAGGGAGGGGACGCACCCCAACGGCCCGAGCGTGACCCATCCGGCCGAGGGGCCCGAATCGATGTCAGAACCGGCGGGCGGAGGCCGCTCGCGCGAGATGCTCCAGGAGCGAGCGGTACGGCCCCATAGGGACCGGGGCGAGCGCCGACACCGCGCGGTCCGACCAGTGGAGCGCCTGGGCGCCCACGCGCTCCGGCGAGCCGGCTCGCTCGGTCAGCTCTTTGAGACGGAGCAGCTCGCCGGGCTGCTTGCGACGGAGCCCGAAGAGCCGCTCGAACTCGGCCTTCTCGGCCCCCACCAAGTTCGCGTGCGCCTCGAGCGCCACGAGGGTGGGGTTTCCTTCCCGCAGGTCGGAGAAGAGCGGCTTGCCCAGGAGATCGGGGTCGCCGTACAGGTCCAGGAGATCGTCGCGAAGTTGGAACGCGATACCGAGCGAGCGCCCGTAGGCCGAGAACGCGTCCACGACCTCCGGGGTCGCGCCACTGATCTCGGCCACCGAGGCCAGCGCCGCGGCGACGATCGCCGCGGTCTTCCGCTCGACCACCCGGAAGTAGTGGGCCCGACCGGTCGTGAGGTCCCATCGGGCGCTCGACTCGAGCACCTCCCCCTCGGCCAGGTCCGCGCACGCCTCGCCGCAGCGCAGGATGATGCTGCGCGGGTACTCGGCCGCCAGCTCGAAGGCTCGGACGAAGAGGTAGTCGCCGGTGACGATCGCCGTGGGGAGCCCGTAGGCCCGGGGCACCGACGGGCGGCCCCGACGGAGCTCGGCGTGGTCGATGACATCGTCGTGCACGAGCGTCGCCGTGTGGATCAGCTCGAACGCCGCGGCGAGCGAGTGGATCGACCGGGTCGAATCCGAGCCCAGCGCCCGGAGTCCGGCCGCCATCAGCAGCGGTCGAAGTCGCTTGCCGCCCCCCTGGCAGGCGTATCGGGCGGCTTGGGTGAGCTGGGGGTAGGTCGCGGCGAGGACCTGGTGGATGCGGGCCTCCACCTCGCGGAGGTCCTCGACGAGGGGAGGCAGCAACGACTCCAGCTCGGTCGGGAGCTCGGCCCCCACGCTGCGCGCGAGAAGCACCTCCAGCGGCGGCTCGCTATCGGCGATGGTGCCGGTCACGCGGCGGACCCTCCGAGGCGGCGGGGCCAGCGCATCCTCATCACGGCGTCCATACCGGCGGAGCCCAGATAGCGCATACCCAAGGAAAGTCCGAGATCGCTGCGGGCGAACCGGTCCCCCCAGCGCTTGATCCGGTAGCCCCGCTCCAGCACGACCGCCAGGCGGGACCGCCAGCGGACGTCGTACTCGCTCAGCGGGACCCCTTGGCGGACGTGCGCCGCCGCGACGACGCCGGCGTCGTACCCCGAGAGGATTGCCGTCGGAATCCCCCCCCCGTTCGTGGCCATCACGAGGTTCGCCGCATCGCCCACGAACAGCGCCGACCCGCGGACCGCGCTCTCCGGGGGCGGGCCTAGCGGCACCCACCAGCGGGAGCGTTCCGTCGCCCGGGGCAGCCCGCGGGAGTCGGTGAACCGATCCAGCAAGCGGGAAAGGGTCGCCCCGCGGGGGACGGTTCGTACGCCCAGGCCGACATTGGCGTCGCGTCCCTTCGGGATCACCCAGGCGTACCCCCCAGGGGCGAGCCGCCCGAAAAAAAGTGCGATCTCGTCGGCGAAGGTGCCCGCGCAGCTTCCCGTGATCATCCGGTACATCTCGCGACGCGGGGCGAACCCGACGGAGCGCCCGACGGTCGACAGCGGTCCGTCGGCCCCGATGACCGTGCGAGACTCCACCGAGGCGCGCCCCGCGAACTCGACCCGGCCCTCGCGGCAGCGTGTGACGCCGGCCGGGAAGCGAAGTTCGGCCCCGGCACCTTCGGCGGCGAGCGCGAGCCGCTTGTCGAAGGCCCGCCGGCTCACCGAGACGCCTTCGAGCGGGAAGAGCAGCTCGCGGCCGCCGGGGGTCACGCAGCGCATCGCGTGGGTCTCTTGGAGTACCGTCTCGGGCGGGATCCAGTACGAGCGCTCGATGGCCTCACCGCCCGGCAAGAGGTCGGTCAGCTCGGCGGGCGTCGGCAGGAACTCCCCGCACTGGACCGGTTCGCCGAGCTCGGGACGGCGGTCGACGAGCAGCGTCGAGGCCCCTCCCTCGGCGGCGAACCGGGCCGCGGTACTGCCCGCTGGACCGGCGCCTACGACGACGACGTCGAAGCGCTCCATCCTAGAGCCCGAGACCCAGGAAGTGCTGGGCCGCCGTGCCCAGTGCCGACAGTACCGGCTGGGGGTAGACGCCGAGCGCCACGACGGCGACGGCGGCCAGCGAGATCGCCCCGGCGCGACCCCAGCCGATGCCCCCGAGGGCGCCCATGGGCGGCTCCGCCGGGCCCGGGATGGGCGGGGGGAGTGTGGGTGGAGCGTCCACGTACATCGTCTTCAGTACCCGGGCGTAGTAGAAGACCGAGAGCGCGCTGTTCAGCAGTCCGGCGATCGCGAGCCAGAGGAAGAGGCCCTGCGCCTGCACCAGCGCGGCGAACAGCACGAACTTCGACACGAAGCCCACGGTGAGCGGAATGCCGGCAAGGCCGAGCAGGAACAGCGCGAAGGCGGCCGAGAGGTACGGCCGGCGCACGCCGAGCCCGCGCCAGTCGCTGACGAGCGGTCCCACGCCGAGGGCCGCCGCCGCGGCGACCACGAGGAAGGCGCCGGTCTTGAGGAGCACATGGGCGAAGATCTGCATCGACGCGCCGGTGAGCCCGGGGGCGGTGGCGACCGTCACGCCCAGCAGCATGTAGCCGGCCTGGCTGATGGAGGAGTAGGCGAGCAGCCGCTTCATCTCTTTCTGCAACAGCGCGAGGACGTTGCCCAGCGTCATGGTCAGCAGCGCCAGGATCGCGAGCGCGATCTGGAGCGACTCGCGGGCACTGCCCGCGGGGCTCGACAGTGGCCCGACGAGCAGCAGGGGAACGGTGAACAGGAGGAAGACGGCGAAGAGCCCCATCTTCTTCGTCCCGCCGGCGAGGAAGGCCGACACTTCGTTCGGTGCGCCGTCGTAGACGTCGACCGCCCACATGTGGAAGGGGACGGCGGTGACCTCGAAGCCGAGACCGACGAGCAGGAAGCCGTAGCCGGCGCTCGCCAGCGCGCCCGAGCCCGACGGCCACGTGTGCCCGATCACAGCGAGGCTCGTGGTGCCGTAGGCACCGTACAGCAGCGACGCGCCGAAGAACGAGAGCGCGGCCGAGAGCGCCCCGATGATGTAGAACTTCATCGCGGCCTCGAGACCGCGGGGCTCGCGCCGCGTGTAGCCGACCAGGAGGTAGCTCGAGATCGCAGTGAGCTCGAGCGCCAGGAGCAGGACGATCAGGTCGGCCGAGACGGCGACGAGCAGCATCCCGAGCGTGGCGAATAGCAGGAGCCCGTACGCCACCGGCGCGCCCCGCCCCCGGGAGGGCCCGGAGAGGAACGCGAGGGCGACGAGCCCGGCGGCCAGGAGGAAGAAGCTCTGGAAGAGGAGGCCGAGCGAGCTGAACGCGTAGAGGACGCCCGCCGTCGGCGCGACATCGACGCTGGAGGCGGGGATCGTCCGGAGCGCGCCCAAGCCGACGAGGCCGGCATCGGCGAGCACGAGCAGGAAGGCGAAGAGCAGGCCGGCCAGCGCGACCGCGCCGAAGTACTCGCGGCGCTCGACCCCGGCCCGGTCGGCCAGCAGGACCAAGAGCCCGGCCCCGAGCAGCACGATCTCGGGGAGGAACGGGCTGAGCAGCGCGGTATCGACCATCGATGCCCTCCCGCTACGGCAGCCCGTACACGGGGGAGTGCACGATCACGTTCGTCAACAGACCCGGCAGGATCCCGTAGAGCACGGTGAGGGCGACGAGCACGCTCATCGCGAGCGCCTCGACCCAGGGGATGTCCTTCGCGGTCGCCGGCACTCCCTCGGTCGGGCCGAAGAGCACGCGCTGCATCATCCACAGGTAGAAGGCCGCCGTCACGACGAGCAGGACGAGCGGCACGAAGACCCAGTAGCCGATGCGGTCCCAGGTCGCGAGGAGGGCGCTGAACTCGGCCGGGAAGCTGATGAGGGCCGGCAGGCCAAGGGAGGCGAGCGAGCCGACCATGATCATGGTCGAGAGCACCGGTGTGCGGGGCGTGATGCCGTGGATCGAGGCGATGTCGCGGCTGCCGAAGGTGTGGTGGACGCTCCCGCTCACCATGAACAGGAGCGCGCTCACGATCCCATGGGCGAACATGAGCAGCACCGCCGCGAGGAGGCCCAGGTTCGAGTCGACGGCGATGGCGAGCAGCACGATGCCCATGTGGTTGATCGAGGAGTACGCGACCAGCCGCTTCAGGTCCCGTTGGGCGAGCGCAATGACCGAGCCCCAGATGATCGAGGCGAAGGCGACCGCGTAGAGCAGCGGCTGGTCGTGCACGAGGCCGGTGGGGAGCAGCTCGACGCCCCACCGGATGAGCCCGTAGCCGCCCAGCTTGAGGAGCAGACCGGCCAGGAGCACCGAGCCTCCGGTCGGCGCTTCGACGTGAGCGTCCGGCAACCAGGTGTGGAAGGGGACGATGGGGAACTTCACCCCAAATCCGAAGAGCATCGCGGCGAACAGGAACACCTGCGTCGTGACGCCCAGCGCCTGCGCGGGGCCGTACATGCCGGCGAAGTCGAAGTTCGGGGCGTGGCCGTAGAAGGCGGTGACCAGTAGGGCCACCAGCATGACGATCGAGCCGACGTGGGTGTAGACGAAGAACTTCAGCGCGGCGTACCGGCGGCGGAGGCCGCCCCAGTAGCCGATGAGGAAGAACATCGGGATGAGGACGAGCTCCCAGAACAGGAAGAACAGCAGAATGTCGAGCGCGACGAAGACCCCGAAGCAGCCGAGGCAGGTCAGCAGGACCAGCCCGAAGTACGCCGAGGGCTGCTTGTGCTCCTCGAAGGAGTAGAGCACGGTGACCAGCTGGAGGATCGCCGTCAGCAGGATCAGCGGGAGCGAGATCCCGTCGATCCCGACGGTGTAGTTGATCTGGAGCCAGGGGAGCGAGATCCAGTTGTAGCTCTCGCCGAAGGCGTACTGGGGGACGCCGGCGGCGCTGACGCCGGGCCAGGAGAAGTTCGCCAGCAGATAGGCGACCTCGAACAGGAACAGCACCGACGTCGCGAGCGCGACCCAGCGCGCCGATCGACCGGCGAAGAAGGTCAGCGCCGTCCCACCGAGCAGCGTCAGCAGGACGATCGACAGCACCGGCGTCACGAGCCTAGAAGCCTCCCGTGCTGAGCACCCAGGGAGCGATCACCAGGAGCAGGAGGAGCAGGAACAGGAGCCCGGCGACGAGGAAGGCGGCGTAGTCGAGCACGATGCCGCTCTCGATCTTCCGGAGACGGTCGGACAGGCCGGCGAAGGCGCGCTCCAGGCCGTGGACGCTCCCGTCGATCACGTACTGCTCGACGAAGTCGGCCGCGCGCGAGAGGGCGTACATGCCCCGGAGTCCGATCGCATCGTAGGCGTCCTTGAAGTAATACCGGCGCAGCAGCAGTCGGCGGATAGGGCCGGTCGACGAGCTCGGCGCGACCGTGACCACCTTTCCGTTGCCCCAGAGCGAATAGGCGACGGCGATCCCGCCGACGGCCAGCGCGAGCGAGACGCCCGATAGCAGCAGCTCGGTGCTTCCGTAGCG
>DASYZY010000115.1:0-3066 GCA_035945735.1 Thermoplasmata archaeon | reverse complement strand
GCCATCGTCGCCGAGTACTCGATGTCGAGCATGAGCTCGTCCCCGCCGACGTTGTAGTACAGGGTGCCGTTGGCCCCGAAGCTGCCGTCGATCCCGACAGCGGTCATCCGGTTCATGATCTGCATCGGGTTGTTCCAGACGTACCGGCTGTAGAGCTCGAGGTCGTCGGGGTTGATGCCGCCCACGACCACGACGGCGATCGTGATCGGCGAGCCGGTCGAGTCGCCGTTGTAGCCGGCGTTGATCAGCGGGTCGGCGTTGTAGACGTAGTTCAGCGCCGAGGCGGTGACGAAGCTGATCGAGTTGTAGCGCTGGAGGTGGTGCGAGTAGTAGTAGACCCAGCCGAATGCGTGGTTGGTCAGGTTGAACATCGGGGTCAGGTTGGTGAGGTTCGTCGAGTCCGGCAGCACCGGTCCCATCGGGGTGGGTCCGGAGTAGTTGTTGGCGTAGGCCTGGTCGGCCACGAGCGTGGGGTTGAGGTGGTTCGTGACCTTGTACTCGCTCATGGTGTCGAGCCCGTTCACGGTCGTGATCGAGCCGGCGATCGCCGACGGCAGGGACAGCGGGGTCGAGTACGACATGGCGGGCGAGCCGTTCGCCGTTTGGACGTGGGAGAGCGTCGTCCGGAAGGCGCTGTTCGCCATGCCCGCGTTGCCGAGGAAAGAGACGGAGAGCGGGCCCTGGGTCTGGAGCGTGAATCCGAGGCTCGTGAAGTAGTTGATCGTGTTCTGCACGGCGACCGGGTCGGCGCCGAACTCGGACTCCTCCTGGCTCAGGGTGAGCCAGTGGTGGAAGAGCGGCGAGCCGACCTCCTCCTGGGCCGAGATCAGGGAGGAGAGCTCGTTGGTGTTCCGCATCGGGAAGCCGACGGTGAACTGCACGGGACTGTTGGCGGCGATCGGGGCCTGGACGGAGGTTCCCGGCGAGGCGGCGATGTCGGTGCCGACCTTCGTCGTGAACGCTCCATGGGCCAGCGCGGGTCCGCTGAGCACGCTCGAGGTCGCCGGAGCGCGCGCGCCGCCTAGTGGCGTGCCGGCCGCTGCCGACGCGCCGTTAACCCCGATGATGAGCAGCGTTCCGCCACCCAGGAGGATGAAGGTCACCAGAACCGTTCCTGCGAGACGCAGGTAGCGGCGAGAGTCGGTCACGGGCGGCGCGCAGTTGCATGTGGGTGTTGGCACCATACTGGTCGAGTACCCCGCTAGGGTTTCCCCGTCAGCCGGGGTCAGGCGCGCGATACCGGGCGCTGCTTATGAACCTTCTCGAATGCCGGGCGCCGTTCGAGGTGCAACACCGAACTTGATACGCCGTCACACGCATGCAGCGAACTCCGGTTGGATCGCCCTCACCGGCACACCGGGCACCGGGAAGAGCTCCGTTGCCCGGGCGCTAGGCCGTCGATGGCCCAGCCTGGAGGTGTCGGACCTGGCGCGCAGCGTGGGGGCGGCCCGAGGCTCGGGCCGGGCCGTGACGGTGGACCTCGAGCGACTGCGTGCCCAGATGCCGACGCGGCCGGCCCGGCCTACGGTGCTCGTGGGCCATCTCGCCCACCTCCTGCCGGTCGGGCGGGTGCTCCTGCTCCGGTGCCACCCCCTCGAGCTCTCGCGCCGGCTGTCCCGACGCCGGTCGCTCAGCCCCAGGGCCCGGCGCGAGAATCTCGTGAGCGAGGCGATCGATCTGATCCGCTGGGAGGTCGCCGCCGAAGGGAAGAGCGCGCTCGAGGTCGACACGACCGGGCGAGCGCCCGCCTCGGTCGCCCGGGAGTGCTCGCGCCTCCTGGGCGGAACGGCGCCCTGCGCACCCCCGAGGGTCGACTGGCTCGCGGACCCGCGCGTCACCGAGGAGCTTTTGCGCGGTTTCCGCTAGTCGTCGACGATGGTCTCCGAGGAGTACCGGGGCCGGGTCGCCCCGTACCTCGCTCGGCTCTCCGGTCCCTTCCTTGGCTGGTCCCCGAACCGGCTCTCCTGGCTCTCGCTTGTGCTCTCGGCCCTCGCCGCCGGCCTCGCGGCCCTCGTACGGTGGGAGGGGCCGCTCCTGTTCCTGCCCGTCGCCCTCCTCGTCTTCCTAGGCGGCGTCTTCGATGTCCTCGACGGGGAGGTCGCTCGGCGCACCGGCCGGAGCTCGCCCCGCGGCGATCTCCTCGACCACGTCCTCGACCGGTACGCCGACCTGTTCCTCCTGCTCGGTATCGCGGTGAGCGGCTACGCGAACCCCCTCCTCGCCTTGCTGGCGCTCGTGAGCCTGCTGCTCGTGAGCTACATGGGCACCCAGGCGCAGGCGGTCGGGCAGGGCCGCCGGTACTCCGGCCTGCTCTCCCGGGCCGATCGCCTTCTCCTGCTGACCCTGGGCACCTTCTTCGAGTTCGACCTCTCGTTGCCCTGGCCCTGGGCGCCGACGGCGCCCCTGTCCCGCATCCACGCTCTCGGGCTCACTTTCACGATCATCGACGTGGTGCTGCTCTACTTCGTGCTCGCCGGGCAGTGGACGGCCCTCGCGCGCGCCCGCGCCACCTACCGGGCGATTCCGCCCGTCCCTCCGACGGTCCCCTAGCCCGGAGCCGGTGCCGCCCGACGGTCCTCCGGGCGGGCGCCGCCGCGCGAGGCCCGAGCGCGGTAGTACTGAAGGGGGTGATGCAGCCAGCTCTCATGGCAGAGCCCGTCCGGCGCGCGGTCGGCCGGCTCCGGCGCCGCGGGGTCGCCGTTCCACATGCAGTGGCCGTGCGTGCGGAGCGTCGCGCACTCCGGCGGTGCATACCCCTCGCCGCCGTCGCGGCTGGTGATGTGCTCGACCTGGTAGCGGGTCACGCCCTCGTCGAAATCCGGCGCGCCCCGGAAGGAGTCGACGATCGTGTCGGCGTTGGCCCCCACCTTGTGGAGGAACGCGGCCAGCGCGAACCGACCGGAGTGCGACAGGTTCTCGCCGGCGTCGAGGCTGCGGCGCATGTAGCGGATGCACGGCGGGAAGGCCGCGGCCACCAGCGGCCCGACCGAGGAGCGGGGTGCCGGCGGGGGTGCCCGACGCGCCACCTCGGCGAGGAACTCGCCCTCGCGCCGGCGGATCGCCTCG
>DASYZY010000114.1:0-3971 GCA_035945735.1 Thermoplasmata archaeon | reverse complement strand
TCCACGTCGACTCGCGCGAGGTCCGGGAGTACCTGCCTTATCAGGCGGTCCGGGAGGGGCTCTTCGCCCTGTGCCGGCAGCTGTTCGGGATCGAGATCCGGCCGGCCCCGGACGCCGAACTCTGGCACGCGAGCGTCGAGGCCTACGACGTGTTCCGCGACGGGGCGGCCCTCGGTCGTTTCTATCTCGACCTCGTGCCGCGCGAGGGCAAGTTCACCCACGCGGCCCAGTTCTCGCTCCGGACCGGCGACGCCGGTCGGCAGCTGCCCCAAGCGGTGCTCGTCTGCAACTTCTTCCCCTCGACGACCGACCCGGAGCTGTCGACGATGCGCTACGAGGAGGTCGTGACCTTCTTCCACGAGAGCGGCCACCTGCTGCATCACATCTTTAGCGGCCACACGCCGTGGACGGCGACCACGAACGCCTGGATCGAGACCGACTTCATCGAGGCGCCCTCGCAACTGTTCGAGGAGTGGGCGCGGGACCCTGCGCTGCTCGCCGGCTTCTCGCGCCACTTCCGAACCGGTGCGCCGATGCCCCGCGACCTCGCCGAGCGCCTGGTCCGGGCCGAGCGGTTCTGCCGGGCGCTCCGCTGGCTGGGCCAGGTCGGCGCGTCGGCCGCCTCGCTCGCGCTCTACGAGGAGGACCCCCGGCGCTCCGCGGCCCCCGAGCTCCTCAAGCGGACCTTCGCCCGCTACGCGCTCATCCCCTTTCCCGAGGACGCGCACTTCGAGTGCTCCTGGGGCCACCTGACCGGCTACTCGGCCCTGTACTACACCTACACCTGGTCGCTCGTCATCGCCCGAGACCTGCTCGAGCCGTTCCGCGAGAAGGGGACGCTCTTGGACCCGGCGCTCGCGGCCCGGTACGTCGAGGAGATCCTCGCCCCCGGTGCGAGCCGCCCGCCGGCCGAGCTCGTCCGCCGGTTCCTGGGCCGGCCGCTGGGCTACGCGGCGTTCGAGCGGTGGGTCACGGCCGAGCCGGACTCCACCGGCTAGAGCGGCGTCGCTCGCGCGCCGTCGAGGTCGCCGGAGCCGCCCTGGCTGCGGTCGTGGCCGCTCGGGATGAGGACGAGCAGGGGGAGCAGGAGGACGCCCAACGCCGCGCTCAGGTACCACGCCGCCGACCAGCCGTCCCGCGCCGCGACCACGCCGAACAGGACGGTGAGCCCGCTGCCGACCAGCACCTGGACCGAGTTGATGAGTCCGATCGCCAGGGCCGACCGGCTGCCGCTCGACTCGGGGAAGTACGTCGGCATGAGGTACTGGACCGCGAAGACGACCCCATCGCAGGTCCCGAGCAGGAGCAGGAGCGGGACGAGCGCCGCCAGGGGAAGGAGCGGGATGGTCGCGGCGATCCCGGCGGTGAGCACGGCGAAGCCGGCGATCAGCCGCCGCCGGTCCCGGCTCCGTTCGGCGAGCCAGCCCCCGAACGGGCCGCCGATGCCCGAGATGAGGACCGAGCCCGCGACGACGGCGGCGGCGAGCCCCAGACCCCAGCCGGGGCGGACCTGCTCGGCAAACTCCACGAAGTACAGGCCGACGACGTTCACCACCGCCCAGAACCCGATGAGCCCCACGGCGATCGCCCAGACCGGTCGGGATCTCAGGACGGTTCGCCCTTCGCGCCAGAGGGCGGCGAAGCCGACCCGGTACGGCGAGAGTCGGTCGGCCGGGATCCACCGGGCCACCGCGGCGGCCCCCGCCAGTATCGCCGCCCCGCCCATGCCGAGCGCCCAGGCCCAGCCCAGGAGCACGCCCACGAACGCCCCGACGACGAGGCCGGAGGCGGCGCCGATGTTGAACGCCCCGTTGTACCACCCGATGACCGGTCCGCGCTGGCCCTGCGGGTAGTACGCCGCGATAATCGAAAGCCCCGGGGCGAAGAAGAAGGCGGCCCCGACCCCGGCCGCGAAGCGCGTCGCGCCGAGGACGAGGAGGTCGGGGGAGAGCGCCGAGGCGAGCCCCGCGACCCCCATGAGGCTCAGGCCGAAGACGCCCGAGCGCTTGTTCCCCCAGCGGAGCGCGGCGAAGCCGGCGGGGACCTGGAACAGTCCGGCGCCGGCGAGGAAGGCGCCGAGGACGAGTCCCAACGTGTCCGGGCTCGCCCCGAACCGGGTGCCGAGCAGCGGCAGCACCGCGCCGATGTCGTACCAGGTGAACGCGTAGGCGATCCGGGCCAGGAAGAGCACGACCGCGATGTCGCCGCGGCGCGCCGACGAGGGGCTCAGCGTTCCCCCGAGGGAAGCTCCCCGTGCGACTGGAAGTAGCGCAGGAGCCCCTGCGCCGCGAGCTCGACGCCCGAGATCAGCTCCTGGCGCTCCGCCGTAGGCGCGGAGCCGGACGAGGAGATCCGCTCCATCTCGGCGGCCCGCAGCGCCCCGGCCACGTGCGCCACGCTCGGCTCCGTCTGGGCCGCCTCGAGCGCAACGGCGGCCCAGCGCTCCACCGAGCGCCGGTATTCCTCCAGGAGGGCCGCCCCGCCGGGAACCGGCCCGAAGTGGGTGTAGTCGAGCTCGCTCGGCCGCCGCTCGCCCATGGCGCGGAGGCTCTCGAAGAGCTGGCCGAGGTCGAGATCCGGCGGGGGAATGGCGGGGCGGGCGGTGGAGCTGCCGGGCAGGAAGACGCCGGCACTGTCGCCGGTGATCATCGCGCGCCGGGGCGCATCGAAGAAGGAGAGGTGGTGCCGCGCATGGCCCGGCGTGGCGATCACCTCGAGCTCGCCCCCGTTGACGGCGAAGCGCTCGCCCCCGTCCAGGGGCCGCAGCCTATCCCCGGGGACCGGGACGACCGTTCCCCACAGCGGGTCGGCCGCCGCTCCCCACGCCCGACGCGCGCTCTCGATGAGCCGGCTCGGATCGACCAGGTGCCGGACCCCGGCGCGATGCGCCCCGAGCTCGGCGCGGGGCAGCCGGCCGGCGGTCGCGCCGAGCCCGCCGGCGTGGTCGAGGTGGATGTGCGTGACCAGGACTCGGGCCACCCGCTCGGGCTCGATACCGGCCGCACCGAGGCCGGCGAGGAGCGAATCGAGGCAGGTCGTGGGCCCGGTCTCGACGACGGTCCAGCCATCGGGGCCGGGGATCAGATAGGCGGCGACGAGCTCGTCCCGGCTTCGGAACTGGAGATCGAGGAGCAGCCGGCCCCGGCCGAGCTCCCGAACGCCGGGGCGCGTCACGGCTGGAGGTAGCCGAAGCTGACGAGGTAGAGCAGGAGGGTGAAGGCGACCGCGGCGGCGAAGGCGACGGCCCACACGAACGAGTTCCAGCGGAGCACCTTGCGCCCGTCGAGCGGATCGAACGGCAGGAGGTTGAACGCGGCGAACCAGCCGTTGAAGAAGCCGAGCGGGAACAGGATCTGGGGCGCGAGCCCGCCCGGGTTCGGTAGGAAGAGCAGGAGCCCGACGCCGGCGAACGCGCCGCCCTGGACCAGGTTGACGAGGGGTCCGGCCAGGCTGGTCCGACCAAAGTCGCGGGCGTCGTGGATGTCGCCCACCACCGTGGCGCCCGGCATCGCGAACAGGAAGCCCACGAAGGAGGTCACGAGCGCGAGGAGGAGGCCGATGGGGAACATGCGGAACTCGGCCCAGTAGCCGCGCCGCTGAGCGGCCACCTTGTGGGCGAGCTCGTGGTTCAGGAATCCGGTAAGCGCGGCGACCGCCCCGAAGCCGAACGCGAAATCGAGCTCGAGGCCGGAGTAGGACGAGACCAGGCCGAATCGAAACGGCCCGATGGCAAGGATCGCGATCGAGACGGTCAGCACGAGGTAGGCCGCCAGCAGTTGGCCGATCTCGCGCGGGGAGGTCGAAAGCCGGGCACGCGCCGGCACCACCGATGGGTAGCTCGGCGTGTAGATGTAGGAGTAGCTCATGCGGCCCTCCCGGCCGGCGTCGGCGCCCACCGGTGCACCGGCAGCGGCGAGCGGGCCACGCCGGAGCTGGCCATCGACCGGATCAGCTCGATGCCCGCGCCCAAG
>DASYZY010000113.1:0-2094 GCA_035945735.1 Thermoplasmata archaeon | reverse complement strand
CTGCTGGGCGAGCTCGCTCGGCTTCTTGCCGACCTCCTCGTCCATCACGGCCCGTACGAGCGGGTTCACTTTGATGAACTGGACCTCGAGCGCGGTCAGGCCGAGGTGGTGCACGTCGGCGATCCCGTCCCGCAGTGTCCGCCCTTTACAGGAGAGCGGTATACCTGCCGGACCAAACCGAATCACAATACCGACCCTCAGGAACGGCGGACGGGGCCTATCGAGCGGGTCTATATATGGGGTCACCCGGCGTCGGCGAGCGGGACGAACTGCACCGCTGGTCCACTCTCGTATCGATCCCCCTCCGGACCGGCGCGCAACGTGACCAGCCGCTGCACCGCGGCGGATCCGAGCGGAAGGACCAGCCGCCCCCCTTCGCGGAGCTGACCACGCCACTGCGGGCGGAGCCGGGCGGTCGCGGCCGAGACGACGATCCGGTCGTACGGCGCCCGGGGCGGCCAGCCGAGGGCTCCGTTCGCCTCCACCACCTCGGCACGCGGTCCGTATCCCAGCTCCGCGAGCAGCGCGCTGGCGCGGCGCGCGAGCGATGGTTCCCGCTCGACCCCTACCGCATGTCCGCGGGGCCCGAGGAGTTCGGCGGCGAGGGCCAGGAGGTAGCCAGAGCCGCTGCCGATCTCGAGCAGGTTGAGCCCGGGCCGAAGATCGAGCGCGGCCAACTGCAGCGCCGCCATGTGCGGCGCGGAGATCGTGGACTCCGGCGGACCGAGGGGCAGCGGCTCGTCCGAGTACGCCAGAGAAGCGTACTCCGCCGGGACGAATCGGTGGCGAGGCACTGCGCGCATGGCGACGGCGATCCGTGGGTCGAGAATGCCGAGGACGGCGACCATCCGCTCCCGCGCCTCGCGCAGCCGAGGCGGCTGCTCGCCGAGGCTCACGGCCCCGAGTCTGGGGCGTGAAAACCGGTCGCAATGAGGTAGAGCTCCGAGGAGCGCTCGCGCGACGCCGGAGGCTTGGTTCGGCGCACTCGAGCGAAGCGCGGCCGCAGCTGGGCCTCGAGCTCGCCGAGCAGGTCGCCATCGAACACCTTGGCCACGAACCGTCCGCCGGGCCGGAGGCGCTGGACGGCGAGCTCGAAAGCGGCTCGGACGAGGGCCACACTGCGGGCGTGATCGGTCGCATAGGCGCCGGAGATCCGGGGCGAGAGATCGGAGAGGACGACGTCGAACTCCTGGCCGACGAGCGCGCCTACCAGCTCCGTCGATCCCACCCGCCCCCGCATCGTCTCGACCCCCTCGACCGGGTCGATGCGGCGCTCGTCGATGGCCACGACGCGCCCTTCGGGTCCGACCGCCAGCGCCGCGACCAGGCTCCAACCCCCGGGGGCGGCCCCGAGGTCGAGCACGCGATCGCCCCGGTGGAACAGATGCTCGCGCTGGCTCAGATGGAGGAGCTTGAAGGCGGCCCGCGAGCGCAGCCCCTGCTCCTGCGCCGCCCGGTAGTACGGGTCGCGCCGGCGTTCGGCCAGGAATCGGCGGCCCACGTCGCGGTAGCGGGCGTGGCCTTTAGGCGTGACGAGCGGAGGACCGCAACCGAGATGACCCCGGCGCCGGCTCGGGGGGCCCTACGGCGCTCTTCTCGCTGGACATCGCCACCTGGACCGCCATCGGCACCTGGGTGCTGGTGATCGGGACGCTGATCATGATGTACTGGCAGACCCGCTGGCAGCAGCGGCTGAACTCGGCGAACGCGCTGCTCGTCCTGCGGGAGCGGTACGACTCCCCCGGGATGCGCCGCGCGCGGGGCAAGTTCGCGCAGCACCTGCTGACCTCCAGCACGGAGCCGCCGCTGTTAGATGTGCCCCGCTTCTTCGAGCTCATCGGCTCGCTCACCCACCAGCGCACGCTCGAGGAGAAGATGGTCTGGAGCGCCTTCGGCGGGTTCGTCACGGCGTACTACCACCGGATGGTCAAGCCGATCGACTACATCGGCAACTGGCGCAAGGAGTGGAGGGACCCGCTCATCTTCCGCGAGTTCCAGTGGCTCCACGGCCGGGTCGAGCGGATCGACCGGCAGAAGCTGGGCGCGAAGTACGTCCAACCCATGGACAACGCCGAAGAGGCGGTCAAGATCCTC
>DASYZY010000112.1:0-4691 GCA_035945735.1 Thermoplasmata archaeon | reverse complement strand
GATGCCGACCCTGGGACCGAGCGAGGAAATACGGTACCAGGGTCCGGGCGTGCTCCGGCGTACCGCCGGGGTCCTCACCGTCACGACCGAGCGCCTGCTGTTCACCCACAGCACCGGGGCGCCTCGGCGTCGCGAGCACCTCGACCTCGCCGTCCCGCTCGACTCGATCTTCAGCGCCGAGGTCGAAGGGAGCCTCGGCAAGCAACGGCTGGTCCTCGTCGCGCACGGCAAGGGGTACGCCGGTCCCACCCGCACGACGATCGAGCTCAGCCGTCCGCCCGATCTCCAGCAGCTCATCGGCGAGCTCGTGAGCGAGCGTCGACGCACGAGAGAGGAGGAGGAGGAACGGCAACGGCGCACCACGGCGCCGAGCGTCCACGTGACCGTCCATCCGACAGCTCCCACGACGAAGGTGATGCTGCGGTGCCCCTATTGCCGCACGGTCTACCCCGAAATGGAGGCCAAGTGCCCCAGCTGCGGGGCGCCGTTCTGAGCGCCTCGCCCGGCCGCGGAGTGTCGGACGTCGGAGCCCGCTACATCCGGTGCGCGGTGAGAAGGTGTTGGGAGAGCGCCTCGGGGCTCGCGAAGCTCGCGCCGCACTTGACGCACTTGTGCTCGGCGTGAGCCCGCATCTCCGCGATCTCGGGCTCGGTCGAGGCCTTGTGCTCCGCCTCGATATGCGTCGTGAGCGCCTTTTCCTCGAACTCGGCCCCGCAGATCGGACAGTGCGGCGGCATGCTCCCGAATGGTCGTTCCGCCCAATACCAGTTGCGCCGACGCTCTGCGTGCCCGGACCTCTCTTTGCCGGCGACAACGCCCTCGACCCCAGGGCCGGCGGTTCGGGCCCCGAACGCCCGACTGCTAGGCTCGGTCGGCCTCGAGGGGGATCCGGCGCGCGGCCAACCGCAGGAAGATGAGCGCCGGGACCGCGGGCGCCGACAGGATGAGCCAGATCAACAGCGGGTTAGCGGTCGCCGACAGGACCGCGCCGCCCACGCCGATCGCTGCGAGCCCTCCGAGGCCGAGGAACATGTTGATCGCGCCATTGTACGCACCGATCTCCTCGGGTGGAGCGATGTTCGACGGTAGCGTGCTGGACGGGATCGACCCGATGTTTTCGCCCAGGGTGAGGACGATCACCGCCACGAGGAACGCCTCGACCGGGAGGGCGGCGTAGAGCCCGGCCACTCCCAAGAGCAGGTAGCTGACGACCAGGAGGACGACCGCCAGCCCCGATAGGCTGGTGTGTCGCCAGCCGATCGCCGCCTCGGTAGTGGGCGCCTGGCCCACCACGACGATGAGTCCGTTCAGCGCGAGGCCCGCACCGAGCAACCCGTAGGGGATGCCCATCACATTGTGCACAAAGAGCGGGAAGGTCACCGCCCACTGGCCGTACACCAGGCTCGCGAACATGAACGCCACCGCCACCTCGACCGCGACTCGGTCTCGCGAGAGGATACGGAGGCTCTCCCCCAGACTCCGTCCCTTGGGCGCCGACAGCGGCTCCGACGAGGGCGCGGCGCCCGCGGCCAACTTCTCGTCATACGGCGAGGGCGGTAGGAGGAGGGCGAGCAGGCCCGCCGCGACGCTGACGACCGCGGCCGCGATCGCCACCGCCTCGGGGAACCCCAAGAGCGCGACCAGGGACCCGCCGAGCCCGACGCCGACGGCGAATCCGGCGTTGAATCCGATCCGGTACCAGGTGAACGCTCGGGTCCGGTCCGAACCGTGGGAGTAATCGGCGATGTAGGCCGAGAACGCGGCGCCGCAGGTGCTCGTGACCACGCCGCCGGCCCCGGCCGAGATCACCGCGAACAGCAGGGATTGGATCGCGAATCCGTAGGCGAGCCCGAAGGTGGCCGCCGCCTCGGCCGCCAGACCGAGCAGGATCAGGCGGCGCCGACCGATGCGATCGGCGAGCAGGCCCCCCACGAGCCCGAAGGGGAGCTGGACCAGTCCGACTCCGACGATCAGTAGCCCGATCTCGAGGTAGCCGATGTGCAGGATCGCGTACAGGAACAGTGCGAGGAACGGATTGTACAGGGCGGCGCCGAAGGTGCGGACTCCAACCCCTAGGGTCAGGAGACGGAGATTGCGGTCCACCGCGGACGGACCGAGCCGACCCCCAACTAGCTTCCTAACGACCGGTGCGCACTTCCGGTGCCGGGCCGGCCCATGCCGGCTCTGGCTCCCAGGGTCGGGCGGAAATACGCCGCGCCCCTTGGGCCGGCGTGCCCGCTCCCTCCCGGCCGGTGCAGTTCCCCAAGGATCCGACGCTCGCCTCCCGCGTTCAGCTCCGGGACGGGGCACGGATGCCAGTGGTCGGCCTCGGCACCTGGAAGCTGCCCGCCGGCCCGACGACCCGGGCCGCGGTCCGCTCGGCGCTGGACGCCGGCTACCGGCTCTTCGACACGGCCAAGCTCTACGCGAACGAGGAGGATGTGGGGGCCGCGCTGCGCGATTCTGGTCTCGATCGGGCGGAGTACTACGTCACCACCAAGCTGTGGAACGACGACCACGGATACGAGCCGGCGCTTCGAGCGTTCGAGCGGAGTCGAAGGGCCTTGGGGCTGGAGCAGGTCGACCTCTACCTGATCCACTGGCCCGTCGCGGGAGGGCGGCTCGACAGTTGGAAGGCGCTCGAGCACCTCCTCGCGGAGGGACGGTGCCGTTCCATCGGCGTCAGCAACTACACCGTGGCGCACCTCAAGGAGCTCCTCGCTGTCTGCGCAGTCCCGCCGGCGGTCAACCAGGTCGAGTTCAGCCCCTTCCTGTACCAACGCGAGCTCCTCGAGTTCTGCCGGAGCAACAGCATCCAGTTGGAGGCGTACTCGCCCCTCACCCGTGGGCAGAAGTTCGACGACCCGACGCTCGCGGGGATCGCGCGCGCGCACTCCCGGAGCCCGGCGCAGGTGCTCGTGCGCTGGGGACTTCAGCACGAGGTGGTAGAGATCCCCAAGTCGTCCCGGGCCGAGCGCATCGGGGAGAACGCGCGGGTCTTCGACTTCTCCCTCACCGGCGCCGAGATGGCCGCCCTCGACGGGCTCGACCGGAGCTTTCGGACCACGTGGGACCCCACCGGCATGCCGTGAACCGGTGGCCGCCCGTTCTCTAGACTGCACCAATCGGCCGCCGCGCGACCTCGAAGGGAAAGCGATTATCTCCCGGTCGGACCCCATAACCCGGACCCATGGGCCTCCCCGAGCTGCTTCTCGCCGCGGTCACGGCGGGAGCCTCGGCGCTCGGCTCGGGGGTCCCCGTCGCAGCGTGGAGCCGTACGCGCGACCCCCGGTTCCTGCTCATTGCGCTAGCCAGCCTGGCGCTCCTCGCGCTCGGCCTCGTCTGGGTCTGGGCCGTGGCGGCCGCTTCGCCCCCGGCCTACGCGGTCGCCTCGTTCCCGGAGGTGGTGCTGGGCGCCGTCGTTTCGGTGTCGCTGTTGGGCGCGAGCCTGCTGCCCCGCCGGGGGTAGCCGGTGGGGGACGATCCCCTCGCCCTCGACACGCGCCGGCGACTCTACGACGCGGTCCGGCAGACCCCCGGGATCTCCGCCCGCGAGATCCAGCGCGCCGCCGGGACCGCCTGGGGCGAGACCGCCTACCACCTCGAGCGGCTGGCGCAAGGCGGACTCGTCCATCGCGAACGCGGCGGCCACCAGGACTACTACTTCTGCACCGATCTTCCGCTCGGGGACCGGACGCTACTTCGCATGGCCCGCTCGCCGGCGATCCGGCGGCTGCTCGTCGTGCTCCTGGAGACCCCGGACGTCTCGCTCGCGGAGCTATCCGAGCGCGCCGAGCTCAGCCTGTCGCGCAGTTCGATCCACCTGCGCCGCCTCCTGGAGACCGGCATGGTGGGCTCCGACCGGCGGGGGGCGCTCCGGACCTTCGCCATCGTCGACCGGGATCGGATCGCCCGGGCGCTGGTGGCCTACCGCGAGAGCTTCTCCGATGCGTGGATCGAACGCCTCGTCGATACGTTCGGGGAGATGTTCCCGCCGTGATGCGCACAGATGCGTGCACGCACCAACGGGTTTCGAGCTCGCACCAAAAACGGGGTAGTCCCCGCGCGGCCTGCGACTGGGTGGAGATGCGATGAGCGCGACGCGCCCCACGACCCCGGTCCGAAGCCTGCCCGCCCGGGCCTGGGCGCCGGCGTTCCTCGCGGCCCTGGTCGTGGCGCTCGTCCTGCTCGGCAGCTCCCCCTCCGGCCACGGCCCGCTTCCCTCGGCGGGATCGTGGTCGGGGGGCTCGACGTGGGGCAACGGAGTCACGACCGCCGTGTTCTTGCCGGCCCAGCCGGGCGTGACCGTCTCCGCCGACGCCGCCGAAAGCGGCTACGGCCTGTATGCGGGACTGGGCGGGCTCGGCGAGTACGCCCCCAACGGCACGCTGGAGGCCGGCGCCGACTTCAGCCACGCGCACTGGCAGGTCACCGATCGTTCGACCTCGAGCCAGCTCCAGCACGACTACGCCGCGAACGTCGCCGTGGGGACCCGGGGCTCCGTCGACATCCAGGTCAACTTCACCATGGCCGCCTCCGGCGGTCCCAGCGGAGAGTCGAGCACCGCCGTGAGCTACACGATCTCCGCCCAGAACTGGCCGTGGAGCTCTAGCTCCGACGAGCTCGGGGCCCTGCTGCCGATCTGGCCGAACGACAATTCGCTCGAGCACATCGACCTCGCCGCGCACGGC
>DASYZY010000111.1:0-6076 GCA_035945735.1 Thermoplasmata archaeon | reverse complement strand
ATCGTGATGGAGGACGCCAATTTGGACCTGGCGCTGGACGGAGTGCTCTTCGGGGCGTTCGGCACCGCCGGGCAGCGCTGCACCGCCACCAGCCGGCTGCTCCTGCACGAGAAGGTGTACGACGAGTTCCTCGGCCGGCTCCTCGACCGGCTGCGCCGCTTCCGCATCGGGGACCCGCTCGACGAGGCGACCGACATGGGACCGGTCGCCTCCGCCGACCAGGAAAAGAAGGTCCAGAGCTACTTCGACATCGCCAAGGGCGAGGGCGACCGGCTGGTGCACGGGGGGCGCAAGCTCACCGACGGGTCGCTCGCGAAGGGGTACTTCCTGGCGCCCACCGTGGCCGAAACACGCGCCGGCTCCCGCATCGCGACCGAGGAGATCTTCGGCCCGCTGCTCTCCGTGATCCGGATCAAGGACTTCGCCGACGCCGTCCGGGTCGCGAACGAAGTGACCTACGGGCTGTCGAGCTCGATCTACACCCGCGACGTGAACCGCGCCTTCCACGCCATCGGCGAGCTCGAGGCCGGGATCACCTACGTGAACGCTCCAACGATCGGGGCGGAGGTCCAGCTCCCCTTCGGCGGGGTCAAGAACACCGGCAACGGGGGACGCGAGGCGGGCTCGGTGGCGATCGAGGAGTTCACCGAGATCAAGACGGTCTTCATCGACTACTCCGACCGGCTGCAGAAGGCCCAGATCGACGCGAGCGAGTAGGCCCTGGATGGCATCGTTCCGGGCGAGCGACGAGCAGCTCGACCGGGAGATCGAAGTCACCGAGCGGATCGCCAAGCTCCGCTTGCGGCGCTACATCAGCGAGCTGCGCTCCCTCGAATCGGACCTCCGCGAGCTCCGGAAGGAGCGGGCACGCCGACGCGCCGCGGCGCGCGGAATGATCGATTCGGGCGCCCCGACCGCCGCCGCGGCCACCGCCGAGCACTAGCCCGGGCTCGGTCAGCCGGACCGGTTCGGGTTGTCGAAGTTGGTGAGCAGGGTCTGGTTCGGGCCCCGTGGCCGAGCGAGGGGTGCGAGCAGCGGGTCCTCGGCGAGCGCGGGCACGGTCTCCGCGATGGGAACGTCCACGACGATCTCGCGGGTCCGACCGCCCCGGCCCCGGGAGACGATGCCGGCGCGCACGAGCCCGAGGTTTTCGAGCTCGGACAGGTAGTTGGAGATCGAGCGCGCGTGCAGCGGCTGCAGGCCGAGCCGCTGGCAGAGCTTGCCGTAGGCGTCATACACCTCGCCCGTGAGCACTCCCGCCCGCCGCCGTTCGAACGCCTGTAAGATGGCGTAGAGCAGGATCTTGCAATGCGGTGGCAGCGTCCGCACGCACTCGACGATGATGTCGAGCTCGAGCCGGCTCTTGGCCTTAACCACGTGGTCGCCGGCGATCCGCCGCGCCCGCTCCCGCTCGGCGATCTCGCCGGCGAGCCGGAGCAAAGCGAGCGCGCGCCGCGCATCGCCGTTCTCGAGCGCGGCGTAGGCCGCGCACCGCTCGATGACTCCCGCATCGACGACCCCGTCCCGGAAGACCTCCCGGGCGCGATCGCGCAGGATGTCCTGGAGCTGCGGCGCGTCGTAGGGCGGGAAGAGGATCTTCTCCTCGTTCAGCCGCGAGCGCACCCGCGCGTCGAGGTGGTTGGTGAACTTGAGGTCGTTCGAGATGCCGACGAGGCAGACCCGGGCGCGCTCGAGCTCGGTATTGATCTGGCTCAGAGTGTACAGGACGCTGTCGCCGCTGCGCGCGACGAGTCGGTCGATCTCATCGAGGAGAAGCAGGCAGACCCCGCCGCGCTCGTCGAGGAGCTCGACCAGCGCCTTCTGGACCCGGTCGAGCGCCCAGCCGGTCGGGATCCGCTCGGCCTCGCGCCCGGCCAGGTCGTTGCCGATCGTCTGCAGGAGCGAGTAGGGGGTGTCGATGTTGCCACAGTTGACGCTGACGAAAGGCAACGAGCGTTCCTTCGCGGCCCGACGCAGAAACTCCAGCTTGACCTGTTGGACGACGGCGGTCTTGCCGGTACCGATCTTCCCGTAGATGAGCAGGTTGCTGGGCAGCTCCCCGCGGAGCGCCGGGGCGAGGACCTCGGCGACCTGCCGGATCTGGTTCTCCCGGTGGGGTAGTCGGGACGGGACGTACGACTCGCGGAGGATCTCCCGGCTGCCCTTGTACAGCTCCGAGGGGGGCGGGAGCACGGAGTCAAAGAGCTCCGCACCCGCCGACGGCGAAAGACGCGTGGGGGAGGAGGAGCTTAGCTCGGGGCGAGGCCGTCCGGAAGGAGCCGGTACCGTGTCGGAGGGAGCAGTGGACTCCAAGAGTGAGCGCTCCTAGAAGGAGAACAGCCCTCGCATGCGGGCGAGCCATATCTATCTTTTGTCGGCGAACGGCGACGCCCGCGTTTCTCGACGAGAATTTCGGAAAAGCGGGGACGAGAAGGGGTTGGACCGAGATGCAGAAGCTCGCTACGTGGACGGAGGGGTTCCCCCACCCTCGGCCGACTCGTCGTAGGCGGCCGGCTGGCTCGAGGCGGTTCCCGAATCCTCGGCGGGCGGTCGCCGACGCATGAGCAGCACGCCCGCGACGATCGCCGCGACCACGACGGCCGCGCCGATGCCCGCGTAGAGCAGCAGGTTCGAGTTGCCGCTCGTGCCCCCGCCTCCGGGTTTCGTCGGGCAGGTGTTGGTCACCGAGCAGTTCTGGCCCGGCGAGGTGCTGGGCTTGAGCGTAATGTTCGCCCAGGTCACGTTGCCGGCGATGACGGTCACCGACTCGGTGCTCTGGTTGAAGTTGGTCGCGCTCGCGCTCACCGTGTGGCTGCCGGGTCCTTCCGAGGCGTTGAAACCGCCGCTCGCGTTCAGCCGGACCTGCGAGCCGGCGACCAGCACGATGGCGCTGGCGACCGCGTTCGCCGGACCGACGGTGCCGACGATGTAGCCCTGGTTGGTGAGCCGGATGTTCTTGCTGACGGCGTGGCCGGGAGTCACGGCCACCGTCCAGTGGAACCAGGAGTACCCCGGCGCCCGCGCCGTGAGGGTGTAGGTGCCTCCCGGCTCACTCACGTTGAAGTTGCCCGCCTGTAGCGTGACCGGCGCCCCGTTGATCTGGACCGCTCCAGAGAGCGGGTTGATCGAGCCCGTGATCCAGCCCCCGACCAACGTCGGATTGATGGGGGAAGTCTTCTCCGGGCTGACGACCACCAGCTGCGAGAAGGTCGTGTAGCCGCTCTCGCTCGCGTTGACCCAGTAGTCGCCCCAGGTGACGGTCTGGTTGAAGGCCCCGCCGTTAGGGTTCACCGCCACGAGCGTCGAGTTCACCATGAGCGTGGCATTGGCGGGCGTCAGCTTCCCCGAGATCCAGCCGCTCTCGCGCGGCAGCCAGATGTTCTGCGGGCTCACCTTGCCGGCCTGCGTCGGCACCGACTGCGAGTAGGGCGTGTAGCCGGCCCGGAGCGCCGTCACGATGTACGAGAAGCCCGCCGCGATCGTCGCGTTGAACTGGTCGGCGGTCGTGTTGAAGGGTGTGAGCGGCACCGAGGCACCGTTGACCGTCACCACCAGGCCCGGCGCGTACGGCCCGACCGTACCCGCAATCCAACCGGCGGGCTCGGGCTTGTAGTTCGCCGAGAGGGCGCCGGAGCCGGAGTAGACGAGCGAGGCCGGGTTCGAGTTCGAACTCGCGAACCCGGAGTAGTTCTGGAATGCGTAGATCGACGTCAGGTTGTCGGGCACCCAGGGCGGGACCGAGACACCGATCGTCGCTCCGGTCTCGAACACGCCCGAGGCCGGTAGCGCGTACGTGGTGGCTGACCCGAAGACGTTGACCGTCTCGTTGACCGCCGGCGCGTTGGAGGTGAGCGCCGCTGGGTGGAGGTTGGTGACGTACGCGCTCGGGGTCGGGAATACTGCGACGCCGGGGCAGGAGACTCCGCGGCAATCCTCCCAGCTCGCGTACGCGCCGTTCGTCGTCCCGACTATCGCTGGGCTTCCGTAGCTCGCCGACTGCGCCGGGGGGTTGGCGTCCGAGGCCCCGCCGAAGAAGAAGGGAGTCCACCCGATCGTGAGCATCGTACCGGGACCCCCGCTCGCGATGAAGGTCGAGCTGGTGTCGGTCAGCTGGAACTGGGGGGCCCAGGTCGTCCCTCCGTCGCCGGAGTAGGTGCCGTAGACATTGTAGGTCCCGGTGAGGAGTCCCGCCCCGTTGTTGCTGGTCGCCATCGACTCGCCGTAGTAGTCGACCCAGATCTGGCCATTCGGAGCCACCGACGCGCTCGGCTGGAAGTAGTGGAGGCTGCTCGGGGTATTGGCCGAAATGTAGACCGGGGTGCTCCACGTCGCCCCGCTATCCGAGGAGCGGCTGAACGCAATGCTCGGGAAGCCCCCGCCGGTCGTATTGTCGTTCCAGATGAGATAGAGATCCCCGCGGTAGGAGGAACCAGTCCAGTTGTCCACGAGCAGCGTAGGGGAGGTCCAGTTGAGGAAGATGCCGGGCGAGGCATAGAACACCGGGTTGACGTTGAGCGAGAGGTCCCCCGGGGTCGACCAGCTCGTTCCATTGTTCGTCGAGGAAGTGAACTCGAACGGGAGGGTGCTTCCCGTGAGGTTCGCCGTATCCACCCAGACCCGGTAGATGGGGTAGGACGGCCCAGGTCCGATCGCCGTTGAGGTGTAGGCGAAGAGCTTCGGGAGGAACAAGTTATTCGGGTTGAGCCCGAACGGCTTGCTCACTGCCGTCGGCGTGCTCCAGGAGGCGCCCCCGTTCGTCGAGATCGACATCCAGGAGGACGTGTAGTCCAGGTAGTTCCCCATCACCACTTGGGACACACAGCTCAGGTTGAAGTATGAATACGAGTCGTTGACCCAAGTGGCGACCACAACGTTCGAGCCCGAGGAGTAGGAGATCTGCGCGTCGGACGTGATGTTCCCGTTCAACGCATGGAGGAGGCCATCGCACTGACCTCCGCCCGACGGGAATAGAATCGGGTGCAGGGGCGAGGAGTAAGTGAGGGGCCGGGCCGTGCTCCAGCTCTGGCCGCCGTTGGTCGACTCAGTGACGGCGACCCCCATCGCGCCGTAGATACCCAGCGTGGAGGTGCAGTTGCTCCCACCGTTCGCCAGAACGGCTACCTCGAGGTCGACGAGACAGGCTTCCCCGAACTGCTCGATACCGAATACCTTCGCTCCGGTCGCACCGCCGGTGCCCCCGGCGGCGAGCTGTACCACACCCAATCCGACCGTGCCGGCGTGAAGCGTGTTGTTACCGGTCCAGCTTGCATTGGCGGGAATCCACGTGGGGCTCCAGCTGTGGCCGCCGTTCGTCGATCGGTAGACCTCGCTGTAGCCGTACTTGAAGAAGTAGACGGAAGGAGTGAGGATGAGTCCGGGGAGTGTCAGCGAGCCATTGTCGAGGTCGGCCGAGCTCGACGTCGCTAGGAGGAGGGTCTGGTTCGAGCCACCCACCTGAACGATCGAAGTCGGGTCGCTCGAGTTAGCCACCACCCAGTTGGAGGCCGTAGATCCCCCTGTCGAAGGCCGGACGGACGACGTCGGGCCGGAACGGGCATGGCTACTCGCGAGGAGCCGCGAGGCAATAGAACCGGTCGGAGATGAGAGCAGGCTCGGAATCGCGCTCGACGGAAGCTGGATCCGACCGGAGTGGGTGAGTTCACCGAACGGGTGGGAGGCGACCGAACGTGTAGACCCCACAACTGGAGGCTGGCCGGCGAGCGGTTTCCCGGCGTGGGCCGGCCCGCCGAAGACGGGTTGAGCTCCAATCATGAGAAGCGTCAGGAGCACCACCGGCAGTGCGGCCAATGGCCGAAGCCGTCGCCGAGGGGCGAGGACGGGGGCGTTCGGCACTCGGGATGCGCTACGGGGGTGGTTCTGCTGCATCGGTTTCCTGGTTGGGCGGGAGTGCGGGGGTGGACGAGGCTCCCGACGGGAGCGCCGAAGGCTCTTGAGCGTTCGGGGGAGGCAGGCTGTCGGTCGGAGGACGGCGGGCTTGGCTACGGCGGCGCAGGCCGACCGCGAGGCCCAGCAAGAGCAGGACCGCCACGACGCCGATCACCGCGAAGCCGGCGAC
>DASYZY010000110.1:0-17174 GCA_035945735.1 Thermoplasmata archaeon | reverse complement strand
CGACAGCGGAACTTCGGTTCGATCGCGATCGCCAGCTGGAACACGTTCGCCGAGATCTGGGACATCGCGACCTACGTCCAAGGGTTCCAGACGGCGGCCTCCACGATGCGGCGGGGCGATCGCGATCGGGCGAACATCACGGCCGTTCTCGTCGTGGCCGTCGCGATCGCGCTCGTCATCACGTACTTCGCCTTCCGTGCGGGTCTGCGCCGGTCCGAAGGCGCGATCGCTGACAGCCCGCGACAGGCGGCGGCGGAGAACGCGTCGACCGGTGGGTTCGATCTCGGTCATCGTCGTCACTTCCGGTCCACCCTCCTCGTCGGAGTCGTCGTACTCGTGGTGGTTGTGGCGGCGATCTTAGCCTTCCACCTCATCCCCCCCTCCCCCCAAGTCAAGGTGGCGGAGATCGACGTGTGGGCTCCGACCAACGTATGTGGCCTCGCCGGCACCCCAATATCGTACAGCGGCTTTTCGGACATGCCAGGGTCTAGCGAAGACTTCCAGTTCCAGGTCGTGGACTACAACGCCACCGCCTGTACCGTGGCCCACGCGGGCACGAATACGACCGGCTTCTCCCTGAGCAACGTTCAGCTGCCAATCACCATTCAAGCCGGTCAGAGTCAGTTTCTGAATCTCACGATTCACCTCCCTCAGGGGGCGTTTGACGGCTCTCTCAATTTGATCTACACGTAGGGCGCCATCCGCCCACGGCGCGAGTCGCCGCGTCCTGGCCCCCGGCAGCGGAATCACGAGGCGCTGCCAGGATGAGGAGGGAACACGATGACCGGCGGTGGAGGCGTTGGTCAAGGTACATGCAGGAACTCGCCGGACAGCGGTCCGAAGCCTCCTCTGCGATGGTCCGCATCGACGCGGGCCCGAGCTAGGAAGCTGGATCTGCGGCGGAGCACCGTGGAACTCCGACTCATCGAAGCTCGCGATGAGGCGGCACGATTCGACTCGCAAGAACAACCTGGCGCAGAGCCATCTGCCGGCCCCATTCAGTTCGGCGGGTCGAGGTTCAACCGTTTCCGTATGCATTTAAGGCATGGAGGCGGCTCTCACCCGCCGTGACGAAGGCCCCGTTCCAGGGAGAGGGAACCGCTGAGAAACCTTGGACGCTGAAGACGCCGAGCCTGGGAGCCGAGTACCTAGCGTTCCGCGATGCCGGCGCCGACCCGCCCGCGCTCGTGGTCACGGTCGGAAAGACGCAGCTTCGCTACCACCTCCGGGCGATCGACGACCTGCATGCGATGTTGAAGCGCAACGGCGGCTGGGTCCTCCTGGGCAGCGCGGACGAGCAGAAGCCCGCCGCGGACGGCACGGTAGAGGCCTGGGGCAGAGCTTCGGACAACCCGGTGAAGGGCTGGTACGGATTGAAGAAGGGCCTTCGCGGGCGATTCGGAATGTACCTGCCCCCGGTGCTCGAGGCGTTGGGGCTGGCGGAGGTCGAGCACGCGCCCAAGGGCAACCGGATGCGGGCGCTCTGACGCCCGTCATCCGCACGCTCGCGACGAACCGACCTCTCTAGGACCCCCGGCGAGCTCGCCCGAGGTGGATCCGCGTCTCCCTTGGGGGGCGCCCCGACCGAGAGGGCGATCGCGCGCCCCTGCCGACTACCACTCGACGCCGATCGCCTGGGCGAGGAAGGAGTTCAACGGGTCGAGCTGGGCACAGCCGGCGAGGAAGCTCCGCTCGAAGGACCCGGCCGCGACCTCCGCATCCGTGAACTCTTTCGAGGCGAAGAAGTCCTTCCGTCGAAGGTCCTCGCCGAACTCGTGGTCGGAGGCGTAGCCGGCGGGAACCCGGGCGTATGACTCGCCGCCGACCGGGGGGCTCGACTTTCGGACCTTCGCCCAGCCCCTGCGATCGGCCACGATCGCGTCCCGGATCCGCTTGAGCTGGGGAGGGTCCGGTCGCCACATGCCGGAGTAGAGCACGCTCTCTCCCGGCGCGATGTGGAGGAAGAAGCCGGGCAGATGCTCGTCGCCCCCGGCGTCGTGCCCGAAGTGGATCCCCACGTTCGTGCGGTACGGGCTCTTGTCCTTCGAGAACCGAGTGTCGCGGTAGATCCGCGACACCGAGCCTCCGAAGGGCCGGGCGTCGTAGGTGACGTGGGGGTAGGAGAGGGCGAGGCGTGCCCCCATCTCGCCCACGAAGCGGACCGCCGGCTGGAGCACGGCCTCCTCGTAGCGCGGCTTGTTGGCCTGGAACCAGTCGCGGTCGTTGTGCTTGGCGAGTTCCTTCAGGAACCGGAACGTCTCGGGCGAGAAGTACGCGGGCGTCGACCTCGGCATGAACCGAACGGTAGTCCGCGCGGTAGATAGTCGAGGCGGAACCCCGCCAGCCGAGCCCGCTACCGCCGCGACGGGTAGACCGGGAACTTGGGGCCTACTTCGGTCGCCAGGCGCGGAACTGGCTGATCGAGAATAGATTCCCGTCCGGGTCCTGGAAGGTCGCTACGATTCCCCATGGCTGCTCCATCGGCGGCCGGGTGAATGCCACGCCGCGCGAACTCAGCTGCTCGTGGGTGAGCTTGCAGTCCTCTACACGGATCACGAAGGGCGGGGCCCGGGACGGCGCCCACTGTTTCGAGCGCTCGCGTTCGGCCGGATCGGTCGGCGAACCGACCTGCCAGAGGGAGATCTCCAGCTCCTGGCCTTTCGGGCCCACCGTGACGAACCGATTTCCCTCCGGCCCGCCGACGTCGGTCTTCTTCTCGAAGCCGACCTTGTCGGTGTAGAACTCGAGCGCGCGGGCCTGGTCGCTCACGACGAGCGGTACGACGGCGAGCTTCCCCTGCATCGCAGCTCCCTTCCTTCGGTCCGTCCGGCGGACCGGATCGACGCACGGAGACAGATTATATCACTGTTTTGTTATTCGCAATAGGCGGGTCACGGGTAAATCCGCCCGACTTCGTCAAAGGAATCGGGAGCCATCCGCCCGAAGGTTAATACCCTCGCAGTTAGGTGCCCCCGGCGGCCGCCATGGATACCTTCGGGGCGCTGGCCGATCCCACCCGTCGGCAGGTGCTCGATCTGCTCTCGCGGCGGGAACGGACGGCGGGTGAGCTCGGTCGGGCGTTCCCTTCCGTCAGCCAGCCGGGGATGTCCCGGCACCTCCGAGTGCTGCGGGAGGCCGGGCTGGTCCGGGTCCGCCGGGAGGACGTCCATCGCGTGTACTCGCTGCGCTCCGAGGGGCTGGCCCCCATCGACGCGTGGATCTCCAAGTACCGCGAGTTCTGGCGGCACGAGCTCGACGCGCTCGAGCAGTTCCTGGACCGCAAGGGCGATCGGCCGGCCCTCCGCCCCCGTCGCTCCCGGCACTCATGAGCACCCCTTCGCGACATCGCTCGGGGGGCCGCCCGAGCTCCTTCGAGCAGCACGCGGACAAGGCCACGCTCGTCTTCGAACGCGTCGTGCGGCACTCCCCCGACTCGGTCTGGAAGGCCATCACCGACCCGACGGAGATGGCCCAGTGGTGCCTGACGACGGGTCAGATCGAGGGTCGGGTCGGCGGGCGGCTGGAGCTCACGACCGGGCCCATGAAGGTCCACTCCTCGGGTCGGGTCCTCGTCTGGGACCCGCCCCGCCGATTCGAGTACGAATGGAACGTGGACCCGGGCCCCAGCTATCCCGAGGGGGAGCACGCGGTCGTGAGCTGGGAGCTCGTGGCCGGCGAAGGGGGGACCCGGGTCGTCCTGACCCACCGGAACCTGACGGTGCGGGCCGCGCACGTCTTCGAGCACGGACTCGTCGGCTTCCTCGACCGCCTCGAAGCCCAGCTCGATCACCGGCCGCTCCCGGACTGGTGGGAGCGCGTCAAGGAGCTCCGGTCGGCTCCCAGCGAACCGCCCTAGGGCGCGATCGCTCCCGTTCAACACCGATAGGGCCGGGCGGCGGAGCCCACGGGCGGGCGGTCCCTCCTGCTCGCTCGGCAGATTCCTATAGACGGGGGCGATCGCCGCAGCGGGGTTCGAGGACGATGCCGGCCCGAGAAGACCTGTTCACGCCCGTCCACAAGGCGCTGCGCGCGATGATGTACGACCTGTCGAGCCGCGTCCAGTCCAACGACTTCGCGGACCTCGCGGCCACGCGGGCGCTGGTCGTCGATCTCGAGCACGACTTCGCCGTCGCCCGCTCGGCCGGCTGCATGCTCTGCGTCTTCCACGAGCACGCCGACACGGAGGAGGGGATCGTCTTCCCGGAGGTGAAGCGGACGAGCGGCGAGCTGGTCGCCTCGCTCATCGCCGAGCACCTCGACCTGGCCCGACGGGAGATCGCGATCACCGACGCCGCTCACGCGCTCCTCGCCCTCGGATCGGAGGAGGACCGGCTCACGGCCGGTACCGCCCTCAACCTCGCGCTGAACCAGCTATTGGCGGCCTATCTCGTCCACATCAACCGCGAGGACGCCGAGCTCGTCCCGCGCATGCGGGAGCACTTCACCGACCCGCAGATGGCGAAGATGCGCGGCGCGATCATCGCCCAGTTCCCTCCTGATCGGCTGTTCGCCCTCCTCGGCTGGATGCTGCCGGCGCTCAACGTGACGGAGCTGACCGATCTCATCGGCGAGCTGAAGCGGTCCGCTCCCCCGCCGGTCACCCAGGCCGTCGTCGACCTCGCGGCGGCGAAGGTCCCGAGCGCGCGCTGGACCGAGGTCCGAGTTCGGGTCGGCCTGTAGGACCCGCCCGGACCCGGTCAGCTGAGGCCGAAGGCCTGCAGCACATCGCCGGCCGCCACGAAGACGGTGCCCGGCGCGGCCGAGGGCGTGACGAAATGATCGACCGAAAGCAGCGAGAAGGAGAACCGCGGGTGCCCGGTCGTCAGGTTGAACCCGAGCAGGCTCGCGTGACCGAGGTCCACCACCCAAACCACGTCCCCGGTGACGATCGGGGGCCCGCAATCGAACCCCGGGGCGCTCCAGACGACGGTGAAGTTCGTGCTCGTCGTGTGCAGGGCGGACAGGCCGTTCGTGCACGGCACCAAGAGCGTGCCGCCGCTCTGGGCGGTCGCGCCGAACGCGGCACCGCACACCTGTGCAGTGAACAGCTGCCCTCCGATCCCGCCGAGATGGGTGCCCGAGAGCAGGTAGCCTACGCCCGCCTTGCCGATCTGGAACAGATCGCCATCGGGTAGGATCGTGGGGCTGACCGAACCCAGGTCGGTATCGTGTACATTGAGCTGGGCCCAGTCGACCGGCGCGAAGTAGTCGAGCTCGGTGAGACTCGGGGAGAGCTCGATGACGCTGTCGCCGGAGTCGTACGTCGTGTTCGAGTCGCCGTTGCCGGTCGAGACCAGTAGGTCGCCGTCCGGCGCGACCGTGATGCCGCCGGGCGCCCAGATGCCCCCCTCCCGGTGCGTCGGCACCTGATACGCGAGGAGCGGAGCGTTCCCCCCGAGCGGCACCCCGACGACCCAGCCGTGGTACGCGGCGCAATCTCCGGCGAGGCCGCCGTACGGGATGTAGACGGTCGAGCCGGCGAGCGCCAGCGCGCCCCGCTGCTGCTCGACGCTCGCATCCGCCCCGGCGGGATCCACCGTCCGCTGGTAGGTCACTGTCCCGTTCCGGAGGTCGAGGCCGAACAGGACGTGCTGGGCGGGAGCGAGGAAGGCGACGGCGTACAGCGTCCCGCTCGACGCATCGATGACCGGCGTGCCGGTGATCCCGGTCGGGTCGATGTCGCCGCACGGTAGGGTGGCGCCGTCCACCGGGGTGCCCAGGTGCGTGTGCCACTCGATCGCTCCGGTGCTCGCGTTGACGGCGTAGACCGAGTCGTCCTCGGTCGCGACGAACACCGAGGTGCCGCAGGCGAGCGGCTCGGCGTACACCTGGCCGTCGAGCGTGGGCGGAGCGGGCCAGAGCGTGGCCGCGTTCGCCACCGGCGCGATCGCCAGCGCACCGTCGCGCTGCGAGTCCCGGTGGTACGTGGGCCAGTCGGCCGCGCTCTCGGACCCCGGGCCGCTGGGGCAGGAGGCCAGGCCGGCGGGCCCCGGGCCCCCGCCCGAATGGCTCGTCACCAGGACGCGGTAGGCCACGACGGTGGCGAGCACCAGGACCACGGCGACGAGGATCGCACCGATCGCGCGCGTTCGGACGTCCATGCCGAACCGACTCTACGACCGCGGGCGGGAAGATGAGCGTTGGGCCCGGACGGCGCCGTCGTCATCCGGGAGCGGCACCGGGCGCTCCTCCCTCGAAACCCAGATGACCCGGCTCCCGCTCGCGCGCGCGGTCCCCCATGTCGATGGAACGGTACCGCGTGAGGCCCGGCGCGAAGCTCCGGCTGTCGCAGCTGGACCCGGACGACACCGGCGACTTCGAGGGCAAGAAGAAGAAGGCGCTCGCCGAGAGCTCGGAGCTCTCGGTCCGGCTCGAGCGGTTGCAGGAGCTGCTGTGGGCCTGCCAGAGCCGGAGCGTGCTCGTGGTCCTGCAGGGGATCGATTCGGCCGGCAAGGATGGGACGATCCGGCACGTCTTCGAGGGGGTCAATCCGCAGGGCGTGCGGGTCGCCCGGTTCGTCCCGCCGACGGCGGTCGAACGCGCCCACGACTTCCTCTGGCGGGTCCACCCGCATACCCCGGCCCGGGGCGAGATCACGATCTTCAACCGGAGCCACTACGAGGAGGTCCTCGTGGTCCGCGTCGACCATCTCGAACCCCGCTCGGAGTGGATGCGCCACTACCGGGCGATCAACGATTTCGAGCGGACCCTGGTCGAGTCCGGGACGATCGTGCTGAAGTTCTTCCTCCACATCAGCTTCGACGAGCAGCGGCGCCGGCTCGAGGAGCGTCTCCGGGACCGGACCAAGCACTGGAAGTTCTCGAGCTCTGATCTGCCCGAGCGCAGGCGCTGGCCCCAGTACCGGCGCGCCTTCGAGGAGATGCTCGAGAAGACGAGCACCGACCTCGCGCCCTGGTACGTCGTCCCGTCGAACTACCGCTGGTACCGCAACCTCGTGGTCTCCACCGTGCTGGTCGAGGCGCTCGAACAGCTGCACCTCAAGTGGCCCCCGCTCCCGGCGGGCTTTCGTTCGACGGTGGTCCGCTGAGTGGGCGCGCTCCGCGCCGACGCGCCGACGACCGCCGGGGCCCGCCCCGAAAGGAGCGCCGGAGGTTCCGGCGCCCCGCCTCGTGGGGGACGTGGACCGTTTCGGCGGGCGGCCTTCGTGCTGGCGGTGACCGCGTTCGGCGCCGGTCTACCGACGCCCCTGTACCCGGTCTACGCGCATGTCTTCGGCTTCGGGAGCTCCACGCTGGCCCTCGTGTTCGCGGCCTACACCGCGGGCGTCGTGGCCACGCTGTTCGCGGTCGCCCCGCTGTCGGACCGGCTCGGATGCAACCCAGTCCTCCGGATCGGGATGATCTTCACGGCGGCGAGCGCGGTCGCCTTCCTCTTCGCCGACGGCGCGGCGCTCCTCGCGCTCGCCCGCGTCCTCTCAGGTCTCGCGGTAGGGGCGACGACGAGCACCGCGACGGCCGCGATGACCCGACTCGAGCCCCGGCACGACCAGCACCACGTCGCGCGCGTCTCGGTTGCCGCGAACTTCGGGGGCGTCGCCGTGGGCATCCTGTCGAGCGGCCTCCTGGTCGCGTACGCGCCGCGGCCGACCGAGCTCGTCTTCCTGATCCTCCTCGGAGCCGCGGTCGTCGGCTTCCTCCTATTGGAGGCGGTCCCCGAGACCATTCCCGTCGCCCGGGCCGCCAACCGGGCCCCGGTCGAGCGGCTCGCCGTACCCGCCAGCATCGGCTCCGCGTTCTGGGTCTCGGTCGGGGGTCTCGCGGCCTGCTACTCCCTGTACGGTCTGTTCGCCGCGCTCACCCCTTCGCTCCTCAAGTCCGGTCTGTCGGTGACGAACCCGGCCGTGGAAGGGGTCGTCGTCGCAACCCTGTTCGGGATGGCGTCCGCCGTCCAGCTCGTGCTGGGCCAGCTCCGAGACCGGGACGCGCTGCTGCTGGGCTTCCCGCTGCTGGTGTGCGGTCTCCTCCTGCTGGTCATCGCACTCGGCGCCACCTCCCTTGCGCTCCTGGTGCTGGCGGCGGTGCTCCTCGGCCTGGGCGTCGGCCCGACGTACATGGGGGCGGTCACCCTCGTGGACCGGATCGCCCCCGACGCGAGCCGGGGTGAGATCCTGGCGGCGTTCTATCTCGGCGGCTACGTCGCGCTCGCCGTCCCCACCATCGGGGTCGGGGTGCTCGCCGACTCGGTCGGGCTCCGGGTGGCGGGCGCCGTCTTCGGCGGCCTGCTCCTCGGAGTGACCGCGTTCCTCTACCTGCTCACCCGCCGCACCCCGACACCGGCCGGCGGGGGTGGCTGGACCGGGCCCCTCAGGTCCTGAGCGGCGGGCCGGCCTACGGCTCCCGCCAGCGGGAGAAGTAGGTCGCCGCGGCCGCGAGCAGCAGGGTGAGGGCGGCCAACCCGGCGAGGTCGAACCACGGGCTGTTCAGCGCCGGCAGCGAGGTGGTGATCCCTCCCCCGAGCCCCACCGAACGGTCGGCCAGCTGTGCGGCGAAGGTCGAGGGGGCGAGGAAGGCGACCCACTGGTAGTTGGTCGGGATCGCGGTGGCCGGGTAGAAGATCGGGGGCAGGATGGCGAGCGTGGAGAAGATCAGCGTGCCGATCGGCCAGATCTCCCGGAGCTGCTGGAACAGCGTCGAGACGAAGAAGCCGAGCGTCGTCGACATGAGCCACGTGAGCAGGATCACCCCGAGGAGCGCGAGGAAGGCGATGGCGGGGAACGGGTGCACGATGCCCAGGATGACGAGGAACAGCACCATCGCCGGCAGGGCGAACGCGAGCTCGCTGAGGGCCATCCCGAACAGATAGGTCAGCGGGCGGACCGGGCTCGCGACGAAGACCTGCTGCAGCTGGCGCTCGAGGCGGAGGTAGGCGGCGTCGTTGAGCATGCCGTTGCCCGTGAACAGCGCCGTGAACAGCACGCCGCCGACGACGCCGAAGGGAAACAGCGAGCGCGGGGCGATGACGTACAGGAAGAACAGGAAGCTGAACGGCGTGAGGAAGACCGCGGCGATCAGCAGCGGCGAGCGCCAGAGCGGCAGGATGCCGTTGAAGTAGCAGATCCGGAGTGCGGCGTACGCCTGGCTCGGGGCGCTCATGTCTCCTCCTCGATGCCCCGGCCCACGAGCTCGAGGAACGCCTCTTCCAAGGTCACCGGCCCGACGGTGACCTCGCTGCCCCGCTCGAGCGCCCGCTCGGTGAGCTCGCGCACGCGCGCGCGCATCGTGAGCAGGACGATCCGGTTCCGGTCCTCGACCACCGGACCGTATTCGGCGAGCTCCTTCGCGGTGAAGCCGCCGGAGAACTGCAGCCGCACCTCGCGTTTGACCGTCGACTTGAGCGCCTCCGGGGCGCCCCGGTAGAGCACGTGACCGCTCTCGATGACGGCGAGCTCCCGGGCGAGCTGCTCGGCCTCGTCGAGGTAATGGGTGGTCAGCAGCACGGTCGAGCCCTTGCGCGTCGCGGCCCGGATGACCGCCCAGACCTGGCGCCGGGCGAACGGGTCGAGGCCCAGCGTCGGCTCGTCCAGGAACAGGAACGGTGCTTCGGTGGCGAGGATCATCGCGACGAGCGTGCGCTGCTGGACGCCCCCCGAGAGGCGGTACGAGGGCTCCTTCTCGAAGGGCCGGAGGCCCAGCGCATCCAGGACCTCCTCGGTGCGGGCGCTGGCGCTCTCGGCCGAGGCCCCGCGCACGCGGAGGTACTCATAGATGTGCTCGCGCGGCGTCATGTGAAAGAACGGCCGGCCCTCCTGCGGCACGAGGGCGATGTGCGGTCGGACCGCCTCAGGGTTGGCGACGACGTCCTCGCCGAAGAGCCGAACCTCGCCCGCCGTCGGCTTGAGCAGCGTCGCGGCGATCTTGATGAAGGTCGTCTTCCCGGCGCCGTTGCGGCCGAGGAAGGCGAACAGATCGCCCTTCGGGATCTCGAGGTCGACCGCGTCGAGGGCGCGGACCGTGCCGCGCCGCCCGTGATAGACCTTGGAGAGGCCCCGCGCCTCGAGCACCGCGATGGGCCGTGCCCGACGGGAGCTCGGGGAAAACGGTGGCGGGGGCGTGCACAGCGACGGCGCGCCGTTGTCCCGTGCCGCCGATAGATCACGAAGAGGAACTGCGAAGGACGCCGGTCCGTCTCCGGTCGCTCACGTCAGGGTGACCTGCACTTGTCCCGTAAACCCGGCCACTGCGAGCGCGACGAACACCTCTCCGACCGGCACTGGGCTGCATCGATTAGAGCCCGAGACGGCGCAGCCGAGGTCGAGAACGACCGTCTGGGTCGTCGACAGCGGGGTCCTTCCGCCCGAAGTCCACGAACTTGTGGTAAAGGAGTACGACCCGAGGGAGGTGCCGTTCCCGGAGACGAGCTGGATCGCCGGGGTCCCCGGGGTAAGGTTCACCGCGCTGCCGTTCACATCGCGGAGCGCGAACGTCAGATCCGAGGCCTTCAGGCCGTCGCTCGAGCCTATCGCGACGTCGTAGCACCAGTCACTCACCCCTCCAACGGCCGCGCAGGAGGCCGGGGACGCGGAGTTCGTGGTCTGCATCGGCGTCCCGAACGTAAACGGTGGTCCACACCCCAGGCAGTCCGGCGGCACGGAGTTTGCCGAAGGCGCACTGAGCAGTAGGGCTCCGGCAAGCAGAAGGGCCGCCGCGACGACGCTCACCGCGACGACCGCCACAGCGATCCGGTGGGCGCGCAGGCCCGCGAACGGTCTGGCCCGGTCGCCAGAGGCAACGCCGTTCACGGACCGTCGCACCGCGCCCGATCGGAAGGCGGTTTCGTGGGAGTCCCGACTGACCCCACAGCGGAGCGTCCGCCCCGTCCCTACGTCCGGCTCGAGTGGGACCGATCTCGCTTACGCCAGCGCCGCCTGGACCTCGCCCGTGAACTGCCCAACTCCCAGGGCCACGAGCAGATCGCCGGTCGGCATCGGACTGCACAGATTCGGCCCGGAGACCGTGCACCCCAGGTCGAGCACGAGGGTTTGGGTCGTCGACAGCCCGGTGGCGCCGCCGGAGGTCCAGGACATCATCGCGAACGAGTAGGTGGCGAGGGAGGTACCCGCCAACGACTCGATGCGCAGCGTCGGGCTCCCCACCGAGAAGTGGACGGGATTGCCTTGTGGGTCTCGGACGACGAACTCCAAGTTCGAGGCGGTGACCCCGCCGCCCGCCGACTGGATCGGGAGGTCGTCGCACCAGTCGCTCGAAGCGCCTGCGCTCCCGCAGAATCCGCTCGACGAGCCGTTACTGGTCTGGGAGGCAGATCCCAAGGTGAAGTCGGCACCTACCGGCACAGGGGGCGCGAGCGGTGCGGTGCCGAACGGGTAGAACGGCTGGCAGACCAGGCTCTCGGTAGTGAGGAGGAGGACCGCGCCGGTGTCCGCGTTGACTTGTGCGACAAAGAACGACCCGTTGCCGACCGGCTCCGGCGACTCCGGGCAGGTAGTGTAGCCGATCGACCAGACGGCCCCCGACCCGGGGGCCACCGCGTTCGAGAGGACGTAGACTCCGGCGGCATCGGGATACCGGGCGAGGAAGCTCGAGCCTCCGGCCACGTTCGCATCGGCGGCGGCCGTCGACGAATCGATCGCGCCGGGCGGGACGGGTTGCCAGCCCGAGTAGACTTGGCCGCAGCCGGTGCCGTTCAGCGTGAACGCGGCGGTCGCGTGCCCCTGGTCCACTACGACCGTGAGGAGAGCGCTCGCGTTCGCCCGGTAGAGGAACTCCCAGAAGCTCGCCGACCCGTTCCCGGCGCTCCCCGAGGTCGCCGAGACTGCGACCGAGCCGCCCGAGAGGAGACGCAGTGAGCAGACCCCGGCGATCCCCGCGCCGGTGATCGGCACGTTGAGGCTCGATCTACCGTGGACGGCCTGGGCGAGCATCAGCTGAGAATAGGCGCCCGAGTCGTAGCTGCGTGCCGTACCATTCGCGGCCGCCTCGGCCGCGCGGAACGAGTCGCCGGCCGAGGGGCCCCCATTCGACCCCGTGAAGTGCAGGAACAGTAGCGCCGCGAGCACGACGACGACAGCGACGGCAACCGGCGCCACGACCGTCAAGACCCGACGGCCGGGGGCGGAATGCCCCGGGGGTGCCGCTACGCCGACCGGCGGCGCCGGAGAGGCTGGCGGGTAGTAGGGCGGAGTGGGGCCGCCGCTCATGGCATGGACATCTTCGAAGGGAACTTGGGGTTAACGCCGGCGCCCTGGCAGTCGAGCTCGCCGGCCGAAGCCAGCGGCGAGGTTACCCCGAGACCGACGCGAAGAGCGTGTCGAGCAGTCCTACCGGCGGGCAGCCGAAGGAGAGCAGGCGGTCGTGGAATCGGCGCAGGCCCTCGGGTCCGGGCTCGAGCCGAGCCGCACGCTGGCGCAGGATCTCGAGCTTGCCGAGCGTGTAGCCGAAGTAGTCGGGGTCGAAGCTGCCCCGGATCGCCTCGCGGCGGGCCTGGAGCGGCTCGCTCAGCGCCTCGCGCTGGAACAGCGCGGCCGACTCCTCGAGGCTCATGCCTTGGCAGTGGAGCCCGACGGAGGAGATGAGCCGGCAATCGCGGAGCAGCGCGTCCTGCAGCTGCACGGCTTCGAACGCCGGGTCGCTGCCCCCGAAGCGCTCCTCGATCGCCAGCTGCTCGCAGTAGTGCGCCCATCCCTCGACGAAGGAGGTGGACAGCGCCACGCGCCGCGTGAGCGAGATCGCGCTCTGCCGGAGGTGGAGGAACTGGAGGTAGTGGCCGGGATACACCTCGTGGACGGTGATGTTCCGCAGGATGGGGCGGCAGAGCGAGCGGAGCCACTCCTCCTGCTCCGTGGGGCTCCAGGCCGGGTCGACCGGCGTGACGTAGTACACCCCGTCGGCCCCCTCGCCCTCGAACGGCCCCGGCGAGTCCATGCTGGCGGTCGAGAGCGCTCGGCCGAAGATCGGCGTCTCCTCGACCCGGCAGAGCACGGTCGAAGGCACGCTGATGATCCCGCTCGTGCGGAGCCAGCGCTCGGCCTCGGCCACGAAGTTCCGCGCGGTGGGGATCAGCTCGGCCGCCGTACCGTGGTCCGAGGTCACCGACGGAACGAGCTCGGACGCCGAGCGGGGAGGGCTCGCCTGGTGCGCCAGCTCCTCGAGCCGGGCCCGGTTCTTCCGGAGGTCGGCCTCGCCCCAGGCGCGCAGCTCCTCGGGCGTGAGGGTCATTCCCTCCCGGACCCACAGGAGGCGCTGGTACAGCTTCCGCCCGAGCGCGAAATCGGGCGAGGCCCTCGGTCGGAACCGCGTCTCGAGCTCGGCCAGGAAGTGCCGCAGCGCCTCGTCCGCGGCGGAGCGCGCCGCCCCGAGCGGCTCCGCGAGCAAGGGCAGCTCGGCGCGGACCAGCTTCTCGCACTCGGCGAAGTGGGCCGGCAATCCCGCGCCCATGTTCGCGGCAAGGTCCAGGAACGGGAGCGGGATCGAAGGCAGGAGGCGTCGCTCCCCGTCGGAGAGCCACCGCGGTACCTGTTCGAGCAGGTGGACCATCGCCGAGGCGCGCTCGGACAGCGGCGCGTACGGACGGACCGTGTACGCCGTCAGCGAGAGCGCGCCGAGGTAGACCATCGGGTTACGGTCGTACTCGCCGCGCTCCCGAAGGTCGAAGTTCGCTCCGTCCAGGAGCAGGTCCAGCAAGGTGCGGTCGAGCCGTCGCCCGGGGGCCAGGCGCTCGAGCTCCGGATCGCGCAGCCGTTGGAGGAGCCGGTCGGAGCCGGCGAGCCAGCGGTCGGTGCTCTCGCGGTCGACCCGGGCGAGCCGCCCGTCGTACTCGTGGCGGCCCAGGGTGATGGCGTAGCCAGGATGCAGCTCGAAGACGTGGTCGATGACCTCGCGCTCGATCTCGGCCAGGGCATCATCGGAGGGAAGCGGGGAAGGACTCATAGGTCGGGGTCGGCCGCCTAGCTCGCCTCGGTTTAAGCTGGTCGCCCGGGCGCGGCTCACTCGATCCAGGTCATCTGGCACTTAGGGCACCGCCCGTCCTCGAGCCGGGTGCCGCACAGGAAGCAGTTCGCCGGAGGGGAGGAAAGACCGCGAGGCTCGCCGACCGGGCCCAGCGACTCGTCGGAGGCCGGAAGCGGAGGCGGGCCCCCGGTGCCGGTGGCGGGAACCGGTTGGGCGGCCGCGACCGGGCCCGCCGCGGCCGGGCCGCCCGTCGCCGCGGCATCGAGGCGCGGGCGTTCTGGGGCAGGAGGCACCGGAGGGGCCGCCGGAAACGTCGGCTCGGGGGCGGGGATCGGTCCGGCTGCGCCCGAGTCGAGGTCGGGCTCCTCCATCGGCGCTACCGAATCGGGGGCCGGCAGGTCGGTGATGCGCTCCTCGCTGGCCGTCGAGTCGCCGTCGGGCTCGTCGCCGACCGCAGAACCCCCGCCGTCCGGGGCGGCCTCCTCGGCCTCCGGTTCGGAGCTCTCGGCAGGCTCCTCCGCCGGCTCGGGCGTCTTTTGCCGGCGGAAGCGCCGAAAGAGCAGGACCATCGCCCGTGGTACGGTCGCCGAGATAATGAGGTGCGCGCCGACAGGGAGCCGGCCACCGAAGGGCGTATCCCTCCCGGCCGCTCCGGCCGACGATGGCGGAGCCGCCGAGCGCCGCGCTGCGCCGGCTCGGGCTCGAGCTTCCCCCGCCGCCGGCCCCCAAGGGGTCGTACGCACCGGCGGTCCAAGTGGGGGAGCAGGTGTTCGTCTCGGGCCAGGGCGGCCAGCGTGACGGCCGCACGCTACACCCCGGTGCAGTCGACGCCGTGGTCAGCGTCGCCCAGGCGCAGGAGGCCGCCCGGCTCGCCACGCTCCAAGGGTTGTCCGCCGCCGGCGCGCTCCTGGGCTCGGTCGATCGCATCCGCCGGGTCGCGAAGGTCACCGTGTTCGTCGCCTCCTCGCCGGGATTCATCCGGCAGCACGAGGTCGGCAACGGCGCCACCGACCTCCTCCAGGCCATCTTCGGCGAGGCGGGCCGGCCGGCGCGTGCCTCGGTCGGCGTCCCGTCGCTGCCGCTCGACTTCCCGGTCGAGGTCGAGCTCCTGCTCATCGCCGGGTGAGCGCCGTGGACCCCACGCGCTGGCCGGGCATCTGGCAGAGCGGCTCCGAGCTCTTCACCCAGAACCTCCGGCCGGGTCGATCGGTGTACGGGGAGGCGCTGCGCCGGGAGGGGGAGGTGGAGCTCCGCGGGTGGGACCCCTGGCGGAGCAAGCTTGCGGCGTACCTCCTCTCGCCGCAAGCCCAGTTCGATCTCCGCGGCGTGCGGAGGCTCCTGTATCTCGGCGCGGCGCACGGGACGACCGCGAGCCACCTCTCCGATCTCCTGCCGTCGGCGGAGCTCTTCGTCGTCGAAAAGAGCCCGCGGGTGTTCGCCCAGCTGCTCGGCCTGGCGCAGGAGCGCCCGAACCTGCTACCGCTCCTCGCCGACGCGCAGATGCCCGAGCGCTATCGCGCGGACCTCGCCCCCGTGGAGTTCCTCTACCAGGACGTGGCGCAGCGGGACCAGGCACGCATCTTCGCCGAGAACGCCGCCGCTGCGCTCGCTCCCGGGGGGGCGGGCCTCCTCATGCTCAAGGTCCGCAGCGTCACGCAGCGCCGGTCGCCGCGCGAGCTGATCCAGGAAGCGCGCTCGGAGCTCGCTCGCGCCGGGCTCGCTCCGCGTCCGGCGGTGGACCTCGCTCCGTTCTCGCGCGACCATGCGGCGATCGCCGTGCGGGCCTAGGACACCGTTCAACCCTCACGCCTGCCGCCGTCGGGATGTAGCGGGCGGCGGACTCGGTTGCGGGGTGGCCGCTGTGGGAGACCGCCGAAGGGCCGTCGTGCCAGTGGGCGTCGTCGCGAGCGGAGCGGTCCTTCTCCTGCTGCTGGCGCCGGCGATCTCCGGTCCGAGCGCCGGACGGACGTCGATGTTGCCGTCGCCCCCGGCGCCGGCTCCCCACCCGTCGATCGGCATCGCCGCCGCCGAGGTGGTACCGCAAGCGCTCACCGTTGCCTCGGGCGGCGCGGGCAACTTCACGCTCTGGGCCGGCTCCGGCGACCCCAACTGCGCCGTCGAGACCCCCGTCGTGGTGTGGCAGTTCTCCCCGACCGTGCCCCCGATCGGCGAGCTCACCTCCCCGAGCGGCACGTCGGTGGGCTTCGCCTCCTTCCCGGGAACGACGGGCACGGCCACCGTCTCCGTCACCGTCGAGGGCTGGGTCCTCTGCGGCAGCTACAACGACTCCTTCGGCACCGACGTGCAGGCGAGCGTCACCACGATCCCGCCGCTGGAGATCACCAATTTCACGGGCGGGACGGCGCCGGCGGCCCCAGGCACGCCGGTCACCTGCTCCGGGATGCTAAGCGGGGGCGAGCCGCCGTATCGGCTCGAGGTCGACTTCGGCGACGGGAGCGCGAGCTCGCTCCTCCTCGGTTCGTCCGGCCCCTTCTCGCTCCTGCACCGGTTCGCGGCCGGCTCGTACCTGCCGACGGCCTCGGCCTCAGATGCGCTGGGGGATCGCACGAGCACGGAGGCCCTGTCGGCCGTGCTGGTCGCCGACGCGCTCGCCGCCGAGATCGAACGGGCGGGGCCCGGACCCGAAGCCGGCGCGCCGTTCACCGTCCAGTCGATCGCCGATGGCGGCTTCCCGCCGTACACGTACCTGTGGACCGACAGCGCCGGCGATGCGGCCACCGGAGCGAACTGGACCTTGCCGCCGGCTAGCGCCGGGCCGTTCGGCGTGGAGCTCGCGGTCACCGACCGGCTCGGGGAGGTGACCCAGGTCAGTCGACAGTTCGAGGTCAGCGCGCCGATCCTCGCCCGGGTGGCGGGCGAGAACGGCGACGTGGGCCAGCCGCTCGTCGTCCGGCTCGACCTGACCGGCGGGGTCCCCCCGTTCTCGGTCGCCGGTACCTCGGTCCCGTCCGGCTCCTCCTTCGCGTTCACCGCCTACTCCGACGGGAACTACACCGGCGCCGTCGTCCCCTCGACCGCGACCTCGCTCTGGCTCGAGGTCGAGGTCACCGATGCGCTCGGCCGGGACTGGAGCGAGACGGTCCTGCTGGCCGACGTGCACGCGGCCCCGGAGCTCCTGGCGAACCTCACTCCGAGCCCGGCGGAGGCCGGCCAGCCCCTCCAGATCGTGGGCCTCGCCAGCGGTGGTACCCCTCCGTTCAACTGGACGATCGCCTCGACCCTCGCGCT
>DASYZY010000109.1:0-4524 GCA_035945735.1 Thermoplasmata archaeon | reverse complement strand
CTACGCTCGCCGCCGCCCTCACTACCGGGCACCTCGGCGTGCCCCTGCTCCTGGCGATCGTGTTCGTGCTCGCCGTCGGGTGGGACATCGCCTGGGCCGTGTTCATGGTCGCCCCGCCGCTCGTACTCGCCAAGCGGGAGCTCTTCGTCGCGGGAGGCCTCGGGAGCATTCTCTCGGTCGGTACCGCCACCGGCGGCTACGCCGGCGGGGCGGCTCTCCTGTACCTCGTGGGCCCGGCGGGCGGGGCGACCGCGTACGCCGCGCTCCTCGTCGCCGCGGCGGTCGCCGCCGTGCCCTTGGCCCTGAGGGTCGACAACCCCCCAGGGACCGGGATTGTCGAGACCTTCCGCGAGGGCTGGAGGGCCTTCCGTGGGAGCGCGGGCCGGGCGCTCCGCTCGGTCGCGGCGCTCGAGATCTTCCTCGGCGGCTTCACGGCCCTTCCCCCGCTGCTCATCACGGCGATCGCGTACCGGAACTTTGCCGACCCGGCCGCGGTCTACGGGCTGTTCGTGACGGTCTACGCGCTCGGGGGCTCGGCGGCGGGCGTGGTCACCGGCCATTACAACCCCCGACGTTCGATCGGGCTCCTCATGGCGCTCGGGGCGCTCGCGGCGGGTCTCTGCGTCCTCGGCCTGCTCCCTACGGGTTCGTCCGAGCTCGCGGTCGCGGCCTTGCTCGGCGGAGCCGGGGCGGCGGTGACGGTCCGGTTCGCGGCGCGGATGGCCTGGACCCAGGGCTCCTTCCCACCCGAGATCCTCGGCCGGATGGTCTCCAACCTCTACCTGTTCACCGGAGCGGCCAGCACCGCGGCGGTGATCGTGGTCGGCGGCTTCGCCGCGGGGATCTCGCTGACGAACCTCGAGCTGGTGGACGGCGGGGGGCTGCTCGTGGGGGCGCTCCTAAGCTGGGCGAGCCCGGCGGTGCGCTCGCTCGCCTTCTAACCGACGCCCCGCGGCCCCATCGGGCCGACGGCGGGCAGGTCGCGCGCCATCTGGTAGCCGTTCTCGCCGTCGGAGTAGTAGGTCCGCAGCAGGTCGACGACCGAAAAGCCGTAGCGCGTGTAGAAGCGGATGGCGCTCGTGTTGCTGACCCGGACCTCGAGCGTGGCGCGCTTGAGCCCGCGGCTGCGCGACCGGATCAGGAACTCGTCCATGAGCAGGGCGCCGACGCCCTGGGAGCGCCAGTTGCGGTGGACGGCGAACATGAGGACGCGGCCCTCGCCGTCCACCTGGGAGACGCCCAGCAGGAAGCCCGCGGGGCGCCCGGCGCCATCGGCCGCGACGAGGAAGCCGTCGGGCCACGGTTCGGAGAGGGAGAGGTAGAGGGCGGGTTCGTAGCGCTCGTGGAGCGCCTCCTCCACGATGGCGGCGATGGGCTCCAGATCGCGCGGCTCGAACTCGCGGAGGTGAACGGGTGGGGGGCCCGCGGGGGGCGCGCCCCTTACGGCGGGAAAGCTCTCAGCGATACATCTCACCCGGCCCTTCCGACTCGTCCTTCTGCAGGCTCGAGAGCGAGCGGCGCTGCTGGTCCAGGCTCTTGCGGACCTCGCCCTCGATCTCCCGGGCCTTCTCCCGGAGCGGCTTGGTATCGAGGACGAGCATCGGCACGAGCGGGTTGATCGATTCGATCACCTTCGCGGCGGCGCGGGCATCCGGGTAGTCCTTGTGCGCCTGGGCCACGAGGCAGAGCACCGGCAGGTTCCGGCCGATCGCCGAGAGCATGAGGGCGCCGGAAAAGCCGGTGACGACGCCGTTCGCCGGATCGAACTTGTACTGCTCGAGCAGGCCGGCGGCCGGCCGGTTGGTCATGGCCACGACCCGGGCGTCCACCGGCGGTCCGGCGCTCTCGCCCTCGAGGGGCTGTCCCTCGACGGCGACGACCAGCTGGATGCGCTTGGACTCCGCCCACTCCAGCATCCCTCGAGAGAGGGCCGCCAGCAGCTCGGTGGGCGGCTGGATGTCGGAGATGGCGACCACGAGCTGGTCGCACTTCCGGTCCGGGCCGCAGACGAGCTTGCTGGCGTAGAACCGGATCGGGGCGTGGACGAGCCCCTCCTCCATCACGACAGTGGGCGGGAACGACTCGCTGATCGCGTAGGCGATGGGGCTCATGTCGAGCGTGTGGACGAGGTAGCTCGCGGCGACCGACCCCACGAGCCCGTGGGTGGGGAATCCCACGATCATCATGGCGCCGTGCAGCGACTCGTCCCGGGTCTCGACGATGCGCAGGTCGCTCCGGGGGGAGGCGGCCATCCCGGTCCCGCTACGGGTCGGCGCAGTTTAAAAACCGTCGTTAGAAGTATTACGCTGTCCCCGAGGGCGGCGTCGAGGGCGCGGTGGGCCGCGAGCGCACGTCGGAGAGCCGCGCCCAGCCCGGCCAGCGCCGTTGGATCCACCCGTCCAGAGAGTACCGGCCCGGGCCGAAGGTGGCGTCGAAGATGAGGAGCGAAACAAGCGCAATGGCGTACACCGCCCCGGTCCCGATGTCGGTCGAACTCGGCCCGTACGGGGTACCGAACCCCTCCGGCACCGCCCAGATGAGCAGACTGAGCGCGATGCCCGCGGTGTAGGCGATCTTGCGCAGCAAGCCGAAGATGAGGGCGAGGCCGAGAGCGATCTCGAAGCTGCCGGTCATGTAGACCCATAGCGCGGGATTCGCGCTCACCTGGTTGGACCAAAAGGCGAACCAAGGATTCAGCCACGCGGGGGAGGTCGAGCTAGGCACGGCAAAGTTCTGCTCGAACCCGGGCCGGAACTTGAACGACCCGTCGATGAGCCAGATGAGGCCGAAAAGGATCCGGAGCCCGGAACGGAGCTCGTCTTCGTGCCGGACGATCCAGTTGTCCAGGTTGACCTGGATGCTCCCGATCGGGTTCGGCATGGCCGCTCCGAACGCGGAGCAGGCCGGCCGGCTTTATTCGGCGGCGGTCGGACTATCCCTACGGTAGGGGCGCTGGCTAGGATTAATGAGGAGCATTCCTCCCTCTCCAATCTCCCCATGAAGGTCCTCGTCACGGGCATCGACGGCTACTCGGGCTGGCCGCTCGCGCTGCACCTTCTGGCCCGGGGCCACGAGGTCGCCGGGCTCGACAACTTCGTCACGCGCAAACGGGTGAAGGAGGTCGGCAGCTGGTCGGCGACGCCGATCGCCTCGTTCCCGGCGCGCGTTGCGGCCGTCCGGGCGAAGCTCGGGAAGGAGGTCTCCTTCCACAAGGGCGACCTCTCCGACTACGAGTTCGTCGAGCAGGTGCTCCGTTCGGAGCGCCCCGACGCCATCGTCCACCTCGCCGAGCAGCGCTCGGCCCCTTACTCCATGATCGACGTCCACCACGCGGTGGACACGCAGGTCCAGAACCTCACCGGAACCCTCCACCTACTCTACGCGATGAAGGCCCACTCGCCCACAGCCCACCTCGTGAAGATGGGCACGATGGGCGAGTACGGCACCCCCAACGTCGACATCCCGGAGGGGTTCTTCGAGGTCGACTACCGGGGTCGGCACGACCGGCTGCCCTTCCCCCGGAGCGCCGGCTCGTGGTACCACTGGTCGAAGGTCTTCGACTCGGGGGACGTGATGTTCGCCTGCAAGATCTGGTCGCTCAAGGCGACCGACGTCATGCAGGGGGTCATCTACGGCACGCGCACGCCCGAGATCACCGACCCGAAGCTCCTCACGCGTTTCGACTTCGACGAGGTCTGGGGAACCGCCCTCAACCGCTTCTGCGTCCAGGCTGTGCTCGGCCTGCCGATCACGCCGTACGGGGAGGGGAACCAGATCCGGGGGTTCATCGCGCTCGAGGACTCCGTTCAATCCCTCCGCATCGCCGTCGAGAAGCCGCCGGCCGGCCCCGAGTACCGGGTCTGGAACCAGTTCGACGCGGCCTACTCGGTGAACCAGCTCGCCGAGGAGGTCCGGCGGATCGGGCTCGAAATGGGCCTCAGCCCGACCATCGAGCACCCTCCCGACCCCCGGGTGGAGGCCGAGCGGCACTACTATGCCCCGATCCACGAGGAGCTGCCCAAGCACGGGTATGTTCGGAGCCGAGAGCTCCCGGCCGTGATCCGGGAGATCCTCACCGACCTCCGGAAGTACCGCCGTCGGCTCGAGGCCCGCCGGGACGCGGTTCATCTCGGGGTCTCCTGGCGGGAAGGAGACAACCGGGCTCGACTGGCGGTCGCCCCGCCCTCCGCCACGGTTCCATCGGCCCCCATCCCGCCCGAAGCTCCTCCGGCGCCGTCCGGGACCCTGGGCTAACGCGCCGATGCACGGGGTCCTCACCCTCGCGGGCGAGGGCACCCGGATGCTCCCGTGGAGCCGGGGGCTCCGGAAGGAGTTCCTCCCGCTCGTGGACCGGAGCGCGTCGGGCGGAATGGTGTTCAAGCCGGTCGCCCACCTCGCCCTCGAGAGCCTCATCCGGGCCGGCGCGGACCGCATCACGCTCGTGGTGTCTCGGCGAGACCAAGCGGTGGTCCGGACCTACTTCTCCGTCGACTCGGAGTTCCTCGACCGGCACGCGGCTCACCC
>DASYZY010000108.1:0-1925 GCA_035945735.1 Thermoplasmata archaeon | reverse complement strand
TGAGCTCCTTCCAGGTGCTCTCCTGGGCCCCGCGCTCGAGCGGCAGCCCGCCCCCACCCACCGAACCGCCGCCGCCCCCGACGCCCGCGACGATGCCTCCGGGCGTGCCGGTCGGCGGATCGGCACCGGGCACGCCCGCCTCGGGCTACTCCGGCTCGGGCCCCGCGTCGCCGTCCACTGGCTCGGCTACTCCCGGTGCACGGCGAACCCCGCATCCGGCCGCTGCTCCGACCTCCACCCCGTCGTTCCTCGGGAGCGGGCCGCTCTCGAGGGCGATCGTTCACGCCTTCAAGTACGCCCGTGACGTCGCGATCGGCCTCCTCGTGCTGCTCGGCCTGCTGCTCGCGACCGCGTCGACCAACAAGACGAGGCTGCCCAAGCTCCTCGTACCGCTGCCAGTCCGGGTGAAGGGCGACCGCACCGTCGTCACCTGATCGCGCGTCGCTCGCGGCCGAGACTCCGGCCGGTCGGACGAGTCGGTCGCCCAGCGCGAAGCCCCGGTGAGTGCGATGATCCGGGCATGGACGGCGTGCACGACATGGGGGGCATGCACGGCTTCGGGCGGCTGCAACTGGAACCCGAAGCGCCGCTGTTCCACGAGCCCTGGGAGGGTCGCGTCTGGCGCATGCTCGCCGTCGTGATGCCCGGGACGACGATCGATCACTTCCGCTACACGATCGAGCAGATGCCTCCGGCCGAGTACCTGGCAACGAGTTACTTCGGCCGTTGGCTGTGGGCCATCGAGCGCTTGGCCGAGGAGCAGGGCCTCTTCGGCGGCTCCGATGCGGCGCCTCCGATTCAGCGGCCGTCCGCGGCTCTGCCGGTGTGGCCCGGGCGCTACGGCCCCGGCGACGTCGTCCGGGTACGCAACGCCGTCACCGACGGCCACGTCCGTGTCCCGCGCTACCTCCGCCGGCAGACGGGCCGAGTCGAGCGCGTCGCCTGCGCCTGGCCGAATCCCGGCGAGTCGGCGGCTACCGGCTCCTATGGCGAGCCGGAACTGGTGTACACGGTCGTGTTCGAGGGAGCGCAGCTGTTTGGTCCCGGCGCTGACCACGTCGTCAGCGCAGACCTGGGCGAGTCCGACTTGGAGGACGTGTGAGCGAACCGACCGCCGCCGAGCGGGCAGAGATCCTGGAGCGACGGCTGCACGACCACGGGCATCTCGATCCCGAGGAGGTCGACGCCGCCATCGCCTTGGCCGAGTCTGGTTCCGGCGACAGCGCCAGCACGGCGCTCGGGGCACGCGTGGTCGCCCGCGCCTGGGTCGACCCGGACTTTCGTCGGCGCCTCCTCGGGGACCCGATGGAAGCGCTGTCCGAGTACATGCTGCACGGCGTTCCGATCGGGGTCCTCGAAGACACTGCGTCGGTGCACCACGTCATCGTCTGCACGCTGTGTTCGTGCTACCCGAGCGGCCTCCTCGGCAACCCACCCGCCTGGTACAAGAGCTTCGAGTACCGCAGCCGGGTTGTACGCGAGCCGCGGGCGGTGCTTGCCGAGTTCGGGACCGAGATCCCGGACGGGGTCGAGCTCAGGGTCCACGACTCGACAGCGGAGCAGCGCTATCTCGTTCTCCCGCTCCGCCCCGACGGCACGGACGATCTCACCGAGGAGCAGCTCGCCGCGCTCGTCACCCGCAACTCCATGATCGGCACAGCCTTCCCGCTCGCCCGAGGCGGTCAGCCGATGTCCAGCGAGGACGCCATCTCGATGCGCGGGTCCAATTCGATCGGCGCTGTGCCATCCGACAGAGGTCCGCGATCACAATGATCGTCACGGGCATCGGCCCAAGTAGGAGAACCTAGAACTCCACCTGTGTGTCACGGCGTGGCAAACGTGGGGATAGGTGGCGGCGCGACCCTGGTCCAGGTTGTGCCGTAGTCGGCCGTACGTTCGAGATGTCCATCGTTGAGACCGAGGCA
>DASYZY010000107.1:0-9305 GCA_035945735.1 Thermoplasmata archaeon | reverse complement strand
CTCAACGAGCTGGGCGACGAGATCACCGAAGCGCTGGGCCGGGCGGCTCGCCGCTGCGCCGACGCGGCCGGCGACGTCTAGGCCGGCGCCGTGGGCTCGCGCCGGAGCGGCGTTCCCCGCAGCCCACGGATCAGATCGGTCTTGGTCACGATCCCCGCGAGCGCGCCGCGCTCGGTGACGAGCACCGCCGGGTAGCGCGTGAGGAGGCCCGTCAGCAGCTCGGCCGGGCAGCTCGCATCGACGATGGGGTAGCTGGGCTCGAGATAATCGCGCACCCGCCCCCGTCGACCGGACGGAGAGGCCAGCGCGCGCAGCAGCGCCGTCTCGGAGAGCGCGCCGACGACGCGGGCGTCGTCGACCACCGGCAGCTGCGAGAAGCCGCCGCGCTCCATGAGACGGAAGGCCTCGGTGAGGAACAGCGAGGGCCCCACGGTGACCAGCGGGCCGTGGCGGACCTCGGCCGCCGTAAGCGGCGGGCTCCGCTCTCCCTCGCGCTGGTCGAGGTAGGCGACCACCTTCTGCACGAGATCGTAGGAGGGGCGGATCCGGCCCCGCTCGATGCGCGATACGGTCGCGTCGCTCCGGCCGACCGCGCGCGCCAGCTCGCCGAGCGAGATGCCGAGCGATAGCCGGCGCTTGCGGAGCTCGGCCAGCGTCTGCACGCGAGGGGACACGCCGCTCGGCTCTTCCCCTTTCGCCGACGGGGCCGAGCGCCCCACAAGCTACTTCCCCCGTCGGAGGCTTTGGCGGCGGCCGATGCCGGTCAGCGCCCCCCGGACCGCGTGGATCGTCGCGCCGCCGGAGATCTGCGTGCTCTGCCTCGAGCCGCTCGGTCGCCGCGAGGAGGCGAGCGCCTGGAACGGGCGACCGGCGCACCGGGAGTGCGTGCGGGTCCACATGATCCAGCGCGACCCCGCCTTCCGGGAGTGGGGCGCCGAGGGCCCCGACTCGCCGGGGGAGGAAGCGACGGATAACCCCGATCCGTCCAGCGTGCGCGAGGACGAGGACGAGGATACCGGCTAACGTCGGGCCCGTCTCTTCCAAACGCTAAAGAACCCGGCCTCCGTTCATCCTCGTCTCCTCGCCGAAGGGTGGGGGGGTGGAGGTTCCGATGCCCGAGGTCGTCATCACCTGCGACTGGACGATGATGAGCAACCACCACGGCAAGGAGTTCCTCGGCTTCGGCACCACGACGCCGGCCTACCTGCTGCCGGAGGGGGTCTACCAGCGGCTCTTCTTCCCGACGATGGAGACCGACGCCGACGGCTTCCCGCAGCAGGCGCCGTACGGCATGCGCAAGATCGAGGCGTCGCTGATGGACGCCGGCATCGACGCCCGGATCGTGCACCCGAGCTTCCTCGACCGCTACATGCCGGGGCAGGCCAAGGTGCTGCTCGTCAGCGGCCACGACTACTTCGGGCTCAACCCGCCGTCGTCGACCTTCGCCGGCGTGATGCACAAGGACCCGCTCAACTGCGTGAACTTCAAGCGGATGCTGAGCCAGCCGCACGTGCTCGAGGCCCGGCGCCAGGGCATGAAGCTCATCGCCGGGGGTCCCTGCGCCTGGCAGATCTCGCCGGCCACCCAGATGAAGGTGCCCTGGATCGGCGAATTCGTCCGCTCGATCGGCGGCATCGACTCGGTCGTCGAGGGCGAGGCCGACCAGTACGTCCGCGGCCTGGTGCAGAAGGCGCTCGCCGACGAGTTCCTGCCCCCCCACGTCGTGCTCACCCCCAAGGACGCGCCGAAGGTCGAGGAGATCAGCTCGATCCGCTACCCAAGCGTGAACGGGCTCATCGAGATCGGTCGCGGCTGCTGCCGCGGCTGCTCGTTCTGCTCGGTCACCACCCGGCCGACCCGATGGTACCCGCTGTCGAAGATCGAGGAGGAGCTCAAGGTCAACGAGAAGATCGGGATCAAGAAGGGGCTCCTGCACTCCGACGACGTCTACTTCTACGGCAGCCCGAACGTGATGCCGCGCGAGGACAAGCTGCTGCCGCTGCTGTCGCTCGCCAAGAAGCACTACGCCCAGGTCGGCTGGAGCCACGTGGCCATCGCCTCGCTCATGACCCGGCCCAAGCTCCTATCGAAGTGCGCCGAGATCCTCATCGACGACAAGCAGTCCTGGTGGGGCGTCGAGGTTGGGGTCGAGACCGGCAGCCCCCGCATCATCACCGCGGCGATGCCGGGCAAGGTCGCACCGTTCAAGGCCTCGCAGTGGCCCGAGCTCGTCGTCCAGGCGGCGGGGCTGATGAACGACAACCACGTCTTCCCGGCCTGCACCTTCATCGTGGGCCTGCCGCAGGAGACCGAGGACGACGTCCGCATGACGATCGAGCTCATCGACCGTCTCTGGGACTTCCGCGCGATCCTGGTGCCGATGTTCTTTGTGCCGCTCGGCCACCTGAAGAACAAGGACTGGTTCCGCCGCGACCGCCTGTCGCCCCTGCAGCAGGAGCTCCTCAAGCGCGCGCTCTCGCACGGCCTGCGGCAGTCGCGGGCGCTATTGCGCGACTTCTTCGACTGGGAGACCGAGCACAAGGCCGCCTACCGCGCGACCTTCCGCGGCTTCATCACCTTCCTGGACGTGATCGCCAAGATGAACGGGCTCTGGAGCCCGCCCAAGCACCCCGCCTCCCCCATGGAGGACCCGAACCGCCGGCCGGACCGGCTTCCCATTCCTACCATCCCGATGCGGGAGTAGACTCCGAGTCGTATCCGGGCCCCAGGTCTCCGTGATCCCCCCCACCGGCCTACCTCCCGAGCTCCGGGAGTTCCTCGCCCTCCCCGGTCCGCAGACGCTCGTCCTCCGCGGGCCCCCGGGGACCGGCAAGACGACGCTCGGGCTCGAGCTCCTGGAGGAGTTTCCCGGCGAGAAGGTCCTCATCACCGGTCGGGTGCCGCGTGAGCGGCTACTGCGGGACAACCCGATGCTCGCCCCGGGCGGCCCGCCCGGGATCGAGCTCGTCGACACGACCGAGTCGTCGGGGCCGGTCCAGACGGCGAGCCTGCTCGAGCGCGTGCCCGAGCTCCTGAGCTCCGAGGGGAGCGAGGCGCGCCTATTGACCGAGTTCCTGTGGCTGCCGGATGCGGTCCAGAAGGCCTGGGCGCGGCTGCGGCCGGGGGCGCACTCGATCGTGGTCGTCGACTCCTGGACAGCGCTGCTGGAGCCGTACCTCCAGTCGGAGCTCGCCCACCGGCCGGGCGCGCCCACCTCGATCGAGGTCCAGCGCGAGCTCCTACGCCGGATGCGCGGCGTCGACGCCCACTTGATCCTGATCGTGGAACAGCCCGAGCCCTCCGAGGTCGAGTACCTGGTCGACGGCGTGGTCACCACCAGCCGGCAGCTCTTCGACAACCGGCTCGAGCGCTGGCTCGCGATCCCCAAGCTCCGGGGCATCCGGATCGGGAACGCAACCTACCCGTTCACCCTGGACGGGGCGCGCTTCCACTGCCTTCCGCAGCTCCCGAGCGAGGTGCCGGCGGAGCGCTACGGCTACGAGCCCGACCCCGAACCGGTACCGTACAGCGTGTGGCCGGGCTCGATGGGCTTTGCCAGCGCGTTCGGTCGCCTCCGCACCGGCGAGGTCACCCTCATCGAGTACGACTCCGAGGTGCCGCTGTACATCCCCCAGGTGCTCTCCATCCCCATCATCGCCGCGACGCTGCGCCGGGGCGGCCGGCTGCTGGTGGCTCCTCCTCCCCTCCTGCCTCCGGAGGAGGTCTGGGCCCAGATCCACGAGTTCCTGCCGACCGAGGAGTTCGAGGAGCGGATCCGGATCCTATCCGCGCACGTCGACGAGTCGACGGAGGAGAAGGGCGACGAGGGCGACGACCTCGCCTTGTACACCACCCTGCTGCCGATCCCCCGGATCTCCGACTCGAGCCGGGCCGCGGGAGGCCGCTCGCCCGAGGCGATCCGGTTCCTGCGCACCCAGATGTCCGAAGGCGTGCCGAACCTCGCGGTGATGTACATCGAGGGCATGCGCACAATCGCACGGCTGCAGGGGATGCCGTTCACGCCGGAGACCTTCCCGGCGATCACGACGCAGTACGTCTACCACGCCCCGGCCCACCTGCTCTACCTCGCCCGGATCGGCGACCCGCTGGCCGAGGCGATCCACGGCTACGTCTCGCTCCACCTGCGGATCCGCGACCGCGAGGGGCGCGCCCTCATCTACGGCGTGCGGCCGCGTACAGGAACCTACGCCTGCGAGCCAAACCCGCCGCAGGTCGATAGCGGCGCCCCGTACACGCTGCGCCCCGTGGTCTAGGCCGGTTGCCAGGCCTACTCCTGCGACCCGAGCGGCGAGGACTCTGAGGCCGGGCGGTGCACCGCCTTCGGCGCGCGGTACCGACGGGTCTCTTCGTCCAGCCGCGGGACGGGAGCCCCGACCACCTCCAGCGGCACCTCCTGGCCGTTGCCGTCGTAGCTGCGCCAGCACCCGCCCGTGTACGGATAGCCGAGGATCAAGTGGCGGCGTCCCCAGTGGCGGAACAGCGTGAGGTCCGCCTCGCTCGGATGGAGCGCCCCCGAGGGATGGGAGTGGACCGTCCCCGCCACCGACACGTCGGCCGGCAGCATGTAGAGCTGGAAGTTGGCGTGTCGGCGACCGGCCGTGGTCCCCGGCAGCAGCAAAAGCTCCGACAGGGTGTCGGAGGGCTCCGCCCGTAGGATGCCGCCGAACTCGTTGGGGTAGGCGCTCGCCGCGCAGGCGAGGGCAGAATCCAGGCAGCGCCGGGTGATCGCCCGGACGCGTCGGCTGGGCGGCGGCTCGCCCGCCGGCCGCCTACGGACGGGACGGAACAGCGGCACGCTCGCCCCGACGGTCGTGGCTCGGTGGCTCGGTCCATGGCAGGATGCCCTTGCCGATCAGGTGGGAGACGAAGCGGGTGCCGAAGCGCACGAACAGGGCCCGACGCGGGCTCCGGTAGATGGTGACCCCTTCGCCGGCTCGGAGGGGGGACTCGCTCTGACCGTCGACGACGACCACGGCGTCCTTCTCGGGCAGGAGCAAGCGCACGCCGACCGTGCGCCACGGGTCCAGCACGACCGCGCGAGCGCTCGTGCGGAACGGGGCGAGCGCCGAGAGCTCGATCGCCTCGAGCGACGGGTCGATGACCGGCCCGGCCGCCGAGAGCGAGTAGGATGTCGAGCCGGTCGGTGTTCCGACGATGACGCCGTCGGCGCGCACCTCGCCGACCGGCGTGCCGTCGAGCGAGAGCTCGAACAGCCGCATCTTGGCGACCTGCGCCGTGTGGACGACGACGTCGTTGGTCGCATCCGGCAGGTGCTGGCCTCCGATCTCGGAGGCGAGCCGCATCCGCTCCTCGATGTGGTACTCCCCCTGGCGGAGCCGCTCGAGCGCCCGTTCCACGGCGAACGGGTCCTCGCCATCGACCTCGGCCAGGAACCCCACGGTGCCGGCGTGGATCGGAAGGAGCGGCAGGCCCGTCCGGTGCAGCGTCCACAGGAACGTGCCGTCCCCGCCGACGGCGATGACCGCGTCGGCGCGCATCGCCGACAGCGGCTCCGACGGTTCGGTCCGCTCGAACACGCCTTCGGTCTCGGCGGCGAGCACCACGTCGGCGTGGGGACGGAGCGCGGCGACGACCCGGCGCGCCACCGCCACGGCGCGCTCCTTGTCGGGATGGACGGTGATGCCGATCCTCACGTCGGACTCCCCGGACCGGCGGTGCGGAGCTTCTCGTCGGCCCAGGCGAAGACGCTCGTGCGGCGCTCGAGCCCCAGCGGCATCGGCTCGAGGGGTGCGCCGGACAGGTCGGACAGGCCACCGCCGGCTTCCCGCAAGATGCGGTAGGCCGCCGCGATGTCGGTGACGCGCAGGTTGCGCGCCTCGACATCGTTCTCGAACAGGTAGGCGTCGGCGCTCCCCTGCGCGACGGCGAGGATCTCGAGCGAGGCGCAGCCGAGCGAGCGGATCCGGCGCCCGCGCGACGCCCAGGCCACGACGCGCGGGGTGGCGTGCCGCCCCAGGTTCAGGAAGAACAGCTCCCGCCGGGCCTCCCACGGCCGGGTGCGGAGGGGACGCCCGTCGCGGAAGGCCCCCGAGCCGGGCGCCGCCCAGTAGGTCGCGCCAGTGGACAGGTCGTGGACCACCGAGGCACCGATCGAGCCCAGCGTGTCCTCGCCCACGGCGAGGGAGACCGTGGCGAACGGCAGCCCCCGGAGGGCGTTGTGGCTGCCGTCGATCGGGTCCAGCACCAGGGTCCGGGTGCCGCCGCGGTCGACCCGGCCGACCTCTTCGGACAGGAGGTTCCAGCCGACCTTCTCCTCCTCGAGGACCGCCCGGACCTCGTCCTCGGCCAACCGGTCGATCCGCTCCGTCGGCGTGCCGGAGGCGCCCATCGCGACGACCTCGGCGCGCTGGGGCTGTCCGAGCGCGCGTCGGACCGCCAGGTGCACCCGGCCCGCGATCCGGAACAGGATCTCGAGCTCGGTGCGATCTCGGTCCACGGCCGGCGAACTCGAGTTGGGGAGATAGCCCTTCGGCCCGCGTCGGCTCGTTCCGACCGGCTCCCCGACGTTAAATCGGGGCATCCGCGTGCCCGGTCGTGGAACTGCAATTCCTCGGAGGGGCGAGCGAGGTCGGCTCGCTGGGGCTGGTCCTGCGCGACGTCGGCAAGACGCTCCTGTTCGACTACGGCATGACCCCCACCGATCCGCCCGAGTATCCCCGGCCGGCTCCGATCAACGTCGACGCGGCGTTCCTGTCGCACGCCCATCTCGACCACTCCGGCATGACGCCGCTGCTCGCCCGACTGCCCCACGCCCGGCTCGTCTGCACCCCGCCGACGGCGCAGGTGGCCGAGCTCCTGACCAAGGACGCGCTCAAGGTCGCCCGCGCCGAGGGCTACATGGAGCCGTACAGCGGCGACGACATCCGCGCGCTCACCGCTCGGCTCGACCCGGTCCACCGACACGGGACGTACCGCAAGCACGGGGTCGAGGTGGAGCTCCACTCGGCCGGCCACATCCCCGGGGCGAGCCAGTTCCTGTACCGCGGCGAGAAGGACCTGCTCTTCACCGGCGACCTCTCGGCCTCCGAGAGCCGCCTCGTGGGCGGGGCCGACACCGTCGAGACCGACGTCCTGGTCATGGAGTCGACGTACGCCGGTAAGGAGCACCCGGACCGGCGCGAGACGGAGCGCCGCTTCAAGGAGAAGATCGAGGCGACCCTGGCTCGCGGTGGAAAGGTCGTGGTCCCGGCCTTCGCGGTGGGCCGGGCCCAAGAGGTCGCGCTCGCGCTGGCGCACTCCGGCTTCGACATCTGGCTCGACGGGATGGCCCGGAAGGTCAACACGATCTACCGGAACTCGGCGGAGTACCTCCGCGACGCCAAGCGGCTGTACCGCGCCCTGGACGAGGTCACGGCCGTCGAACACCCGGCCGACCGGAAGCGGGCGCTGCGCGAGGCCGACGTGATCGTGACGACCGGCGGCATGCTTGACGGGGGTCCGGTGCTGTACTACCTCGCCGAGATGTACCGCGATGCGCGGCACTCGATCTACCTCACCGGCTACCAGGTCGACGGCTCCAACGGGCGCCAGCTGATCGAGCAGGGCACCCTCACCATCGACGGCGTCACCGTCCGGCCCGAGGGCGAGGTCGAATCCTTCGATTTCTCGAGCCACGCCGGCCACTCCGAGCTCGTCGAGTTCGCCCGGCGGAGCCGAGCGAAGACCATTGTGCTGATGCACGGCGACCGTCGCGAGGAGCTCGCGAAGGCGCTGCGTGGTTTCGCCGACGTCAAGCTGCCGGAGAACGGCGAGCGGTTCAGCCTGTAAATTGCACGCCGGCCCGGACGGCCGCGGCGGGGTTTTCGAGCTCGAAGGTCGCGTGCATGATCCCGAACTTGCTGGCCATGCGGCCGCGCAACCGGTCCACGACGGCGAGGCCCTCGGAGAGGCTGACGTCGCCCACCCCGACGTGCGCGGTCATGCACACGAGCGTCGAGCAGATCGCCCAGACGTGCAGGTCGTGCAGCTCAGTGACACCCGGCACCTCGAGCGCCTCGCGCCGGATGGACTCGATCGACAGTCCCCGCGGCGTGCGCTCGGTGAGGACCGACCAGCTGTCGCGCAGGATCGGGTGGGTCTCCACGAGCAGCAGCCCGGCCACGACGAGCGCCGCGGCCGGATCGACCCAGACCAGGTGGGGCGCGACGAGGAGCACGGCGCCCGCGCCGATGAGCGAGAGCGTGATCAGGAGATCGCTCGACAGGTGGACGATCACGCCGAAGAGGTTCAGGTCGCGCACCGGACCCGGCGTCCGCAGGATGAGGCGCAGGCTTGCGTACCGCAGCGCGAGGGTCGGGATCGCCGCAAACAGCAGCCAGAGGGGGTCGACCGCGGTCCCGTGGTCGCCGGCCGCGAGCGAAGCGAGCGCCTCGTAGGCGAACAGCAGACCGGTGGCCAGCACGAGCGCTCCGTTCAGGATCCCGGCGAAGACCTCCAGTCGGTGGCTCCCGAAGGTGGAGTGATCGGAGGCGCCCTTGCGCGTGGAGAGGAGCGCGGACCAGCTCACCGAGAAGGCCAGGATGTCGGGAATGTCGTGGACGGCGTCCGCGCTGAGGGAGAGGCTCCGGGAGAGGAGGGCGCCCGTCGCCTCGATGACGAAGATGACCACCGCCAGGACGACCGACCACCGGAGGGCGGCGAGCACCCGCTCGTTCGCCTCGCCCTCCCCGTGGGGGTGCTCGGCCATCGGTCGGACTCCGGTCCCTCGACCGCCCTACAGGGCGCTCGCGACGACCTCGCGCAGCTCCTCAACGGCCGGCGCCACGCCGGAGCGGGTGCCGCCGGCCCGGATCGCGTTGGCGACGAGCTCCTCGACGATGGCGTGCACGACGGCGTCGAGCGACGAGCGGACCGCCGCCACCTGGTGGACGATCTCGTGGTAGCTCCGCCCCTCGTGGGTCATGGTGTGCACGGCGTGGATGTGCCCCTCGATGCGGGCGAGTCGCGCTTCGATCGCGTGGCGTCCCTCCACCGGCATATCCCATCCCCTGGGAGGGGATACAGCGGGAGGAGATGAAGGCTGCGCCCGCGCTTTCTGGAGGCAGGAGGGGACCGACCTAGGCGTCGGGGCCGCTGTCCTCGACGGCCGGGTCGTCGACGGCCGGGTCTTCGGCCGCCGCGTCGTCGCCTTCCGCCGGGCGCGCCGGCGCGACGCGGCGGAGGACGGCTTCGATCCGGTGCCGGAGCTCGTCGAGCCCGGCTCCGCGCTTGGCGGAGACCCGCGGTCGACCGGTCGTGGGCGGCCGTAGGTCCGCCTTGGTCTC
>DASYZY010000106.1:0-5764 GCA_035945735.1 Thermoplasmata archaeon | reverse complement strand
GTCCGGCAACCCCGACGGGATCGGCCTCCTCGATGGCGCACCGGCCCCGGCCAGCCCGACGAAGCCGGCCACCGGCGCGGTCGCCCCCGCGGCCCCGGCCCTGGGCGCGCCCGCGGTCCCGGCGCCCGTCGTCAGCGTCGGCGAGATCAAGATCGCACCGGCCGACGACGCCCAGCGCCAGGTGACCGCTGGCACCGTCTCCACGCTCTCGGCGGTCGTGTCCACGAGCCGCGGCGACCCCGTGAGCGCGAGCCTGAGCGTCGAGGTCGCCTACACCTCGACCTACCCCGGCGAGGGCGCGGAGTGGCCGGTCCGCTGGCTCCTGCCGGGCAAACGCAGCTACGCCGAGCTCGTCCGGCGCAAGGAGAACGCCGAACTGACCGTCGGTCCCAACGCCCCGCTCGCTCTCTCCTTCCAGGTCGAGGCGCCGGTCGGCGTGCGGTACGGCGACCGGGTCGAACTGCGCCTGTCGGCGCAGACCGAGGGCTCGCCGCGCTCGGCCAAGCTCACGCTCTCGTGGGAGGCGCGCCAGTCGGTGCTGGCGATCAAGACCTCGCGCGGCTACGAGCGGGAGGTCGCCGACACGCTGCTCACCCGGGCCGAGGAAAAGCCGGACGTCCTGTTCTCGCTCCTGGTGCCGGCCGCGCTGCGCGGCTACGTCTTCGCCGAGGGGATGAGCTTCGAGGGGGTCCGCGAGATGCTCAAGGGCATCCGCAAGGCCCGCGGGCTCGTCGACGGCGAGACCACGCTCAAGGAGGTCGAGCCGCTGCTGGTGCCGCGCATCACCGTCGAGGGCTTCGTCGAGGGGGCCATCGTCGAGCTCGTGGCCGGTCCGTTCAAGGGCGAGAAGGCCCGGGTCAAGAAGATCGACCAGGCCAAGGAGGAGATCACCGTGGAGCTCATCGAGGCTGTCGTGCCGATCCCGGTCACCGTCCGCGGCGACCACGTCCGCATGCTCGAGCGGGGGAGCGGCTAGATGGGCGACGAAGTGAGCGTCCTCGTCGAAGGCGGTAAGGCCGCCGCCGGCGCGGCGCTCGGTTCGGCGCTCGGGCCGCTCGGCGTCAACGTGGGCCAGGTCGTGGCCCAGATCAACGAGCAGACCAAGAAGTTCGCCGGTATGCGCGTGCCGGTCGTCGTGAAGGTCGACGCCGCGACGCGCAGCTTCACCCTCGTCGTGGGCCGCCCGCCCGTCGCCGCGCTGCTCCTCAAGGAGGCCGGCAAGGAGAAGGGCTCGGGCAAGCCCAAGGGCGAGACGATCGGCGACGTGAGCCTGGAGGCCATCCGGAAGATCGCCGAGGCCAAGAGCGAGGACCTGGAAGGACGCACCATCGAGCAGCGCATGAACCAGGTCATCGGCAGCTGCACATCGCTCGGGCTCAGCGTCGACGGCAAGGACCCGCGGGTCCTGCTGAAGGAGCGGCTGGGGGCGGCCGCATGATGGGCGCCCCCGGCGGCCCGGCCCCCGATCTTTCCAACGCCGAGATCGTCGACTACTCGGTCCTCGAGGGCGACGGGCGGCTGCGCCTCAAGCTCAAGGACGGCTCGATCGTCGAGGTCCGACTGGAGATCATGAACATCCTGCGCGCCGGCAACGACCCGAACACCGGCCTGCCCGCCTACATCGTGCAGTCGGCACCGCTCGTGCGCCTCGTCGAGTGCCCGAAGGAGCTCCGCAAGAGCCCGGTCCGACCGGGTGCCGGCGACGGCAAGCAGCGCATCCCGGGCTTCGCCTAGTCCTGATACTCGGCCCGGTCGACGACCCCTTTGACGGGGCGGCCCGCGAAGAACGCGGCGAGGTTGGCGAGGGCGCTGTCGTAGCCGGCACGCGTCGCCTCTTCCCCGTGGCCGGCGACATGCGGCGAGGCCACGAGGTTGGCCAGCGGAGCGAGGGGGAACGGCTCCGGCAGCCGGCCCGAGGCGAACTCCTCGTGCCACCACACGTCGATGCCGGCCCCGCTCGAGGGCTCGCGCGCCAGCCACTCGCGCAGAGGTTCCGGCTCCGTCGTCTCGGCCCGACCGACGTTGATGTAGATCGAGCCGGGACCCATGGCGGCGAAGACCGCGGCGCCGAACAGCCCTCGGGTCCGACGCGTGAGCGGCAAGCAGTTCACGATCACGCGGGCGCCCCGAACCGCCTCGACCAGCTGTTCGGGCGAGTAGCTTCGACCCGCCCCCTCTCGCGGCCGGCCGTCTCGGGTGACCGCCTCGACGCTCATGCCGAGCCCGGAAAGACGTCGCGCCACCTCGCGCCCGATGGAGCCGAGGCCGACGATGAGCGCCCGCCCACCGGCGAGCTGGAGGGTCCGTTCGACGGGCCGCAGATGGCCGGAGCGGGCCAACGCATCGTTGCGGGGAATGGCCTTGGCCACCGCCAGGGCCAGGGCCACGGCGTGCTCGGCCACGAACGGCGCATACGCTCCGACGTTGCCGGCGACCTTGACCTCCGGCCCGAGGCGGTCGAAGGGCACGGTGTCGACGCCCGTGAACAGCGACTGAACGAGCCGCAGCTCGGGGAAGGTGGTCGGGGTGAGCGAGGGGAGCTCGCGCTCGAGCGAGCCGACCAGCAGCGCCCGCACGGCCGACGGGTCGGTGGGCGGAGCGCCCGCCGAGAGGAACTCGGTAGGGATGCGGGCCAGATGCCTCGCCAGCGCCTCGTCGAGCGCCGGAGTCCGGCGCACCGTGATCGCGAGCGCGGCCACGGGGACGGCGAGGGTCGAGGGCTTCTAAGCCCGGGCCTCCGCCGGCGAAGCGCTCTTGAGGCCGCACCGATGGGGACCCGGACGTGTCCGAGCTGGACGAGCGTCCTCCCGTGCCGGACCCGGACGAGGGGGGGAATGTCCGCCTCGGCTGGGCCGCCGGTGGGATCCTGTTCATCGTCGTGGGGTTCGGCGGCTTGATCCTCGGCAACTACCTCGTCCACCGACTGGCGCCGGCCGGAGGGCTCCGGTTCGGTCCGTGGTGGATCGACTCCTCGTTCGGGCCGTACGCTTGGGCGCTGGTCGTTCTCGGTCTCCTGATGACCGTCCTGGGCGCGGTCCTCCTCTACCTCTCCCGGCGGGCCGCTCCCGGGCCTCTTCGGCTGCCCGGGTACCCGTACTGAACTCGGTCCTGCGGCCCGGCTCAGCCGAGCCGGGACGGGGGGTGCTTGACCGAGGGTATCCCCTTCTGGTTCCGTCGCGCTTCGGTGCAGTCCGGGCAGATCCGCTCTTCCGTGTCCAGACAGGAACGACACAGTAGCCGGCCGCATACGGTGCAGCGTAGGCTCGCCGGACGCCCGCACCGGCGGCACTCCCCCACGAGGGCCATGCCGTTTCACCCCGTCCGAGACGGTGCGAGCACGCGCACTCGCTTAAGCGCTTCGACGAAACCGAACGCGTACGCCGCCGGAGCGACGTAGTCGGCCGCCGCGCGCGCCCTCCGACTGCCGGTGGCGAAGGAGACCGCGAAGCCGGCCGCCTCGAGCATCTCGATGTCGTTGTCGCCGTCGCCGGCGATGAGGCAGTCGGCGGGCGTGAGCCGAACTCCGGCGAGCACGCGCCGCAGCGCGGGCAGCTTGCCGCAGCCCGACTCGATCAGATGGACCGCGAAGCCGGTGGGGACGACGTCGACGCCCATCCCCCGCAGGAGCCGACGGGCCCGGTCCACGGGGAACTTCGCCTCGAGCGCGATCTCCGTCTCGCGCCAGCGGTTGGTGAACAGCGGCCGCAGCGGCACGTGCTCGGCCCGGAGTCGGGCGAGCGCGCGCCGAGCGAGGGAGATGCGGGCGAGTCGGGTGACCACCTCGCGACCCTCGACTCGTTCGAGGATCAGCCCTCCGTTCTCGGCCACGATCGGGCCCGGCAGCCCGAAGAAGCGGGTCATCGCGAGCATCACGGGCAGGACGTTCCCGCTCGCGAAGACGATGGGCACCCCGCGCGCCTGCAGGCGCTGCAGGGCCGCGAGCGCCGGCAGGTGGAGCTTCCGATGGCCATCGGTGAGCGTCCCATCGATGTCGAGCGCGAGGGCACGCACCATGGGCCGTGCCCGGCCGCCGCGCCCGCTCATGCGGAGGAGCCGGCCAAGCTCTTCTCGACGGCCGCGCGAAGCACGGCGGCCGCTTCCTGGCCGTCCCAGCGTCCCCGGACCTCGGCCATGAGCTCGCCCATGAGCGGCGAGACCGCGTTCATCCCGCGCCGGCGGACCAGCTCCGCGTTCCGTGCGACGATCGAGGCGGCCATCTCCTCCAACCGACCGCGGCTCAGACCCGAGAGACCGGAGGCCGCGATGGCGCGCTCGACCGAGTCGCCGCCGGCGAGCAACGCCCCGAGGACGGGCGGTATGCCCTCCTTGGCGATCCGGCCCTCGTGGACCGCGGTCAATAGCTCCCGCAGCTCGCTCTCGGTGGGTTCGCGAGCGCTGTCGGGGGCGAGCGCCTTCGCGCCATCGAGGTCCTGGGTGAGCGCCCGGGCCACGAGCGCCGGGGTGAAAGGGCCGGAGGCCAGGTGCTCGAACCGCTCGACCTCGTCCCGCCGCTGGAGGTCGCGGACGACCTCGGTCCCCAGCCCGTACCGTCCGGCCAGCCGGGTCGCGGCGACCGCCGGCAGTTCGGGGAGCGAGCGTCGAAGTCGCTCGACGCGCTCAGCGTCAACGGCGATCGGCGGCACGTCCGTCTCCGGGTACATCCGGTCCCGGCCGGGGAGCGGCCGCGAGTAGCGGGTCCTCCCGTCCGGCAGCGGGTCCCTCGTCTCTGGGGGAACGCCGGCGATCGCCAGTACCGCGCGCTCGCGAGCGGCGCCCACCGCCTTCTCGGCCCGCGCGCGGCTCGGGGCCACCACCAGGACGAACCCGTCCTCGTCGCCCACTCCGAGACGCGCCCGGAGCTGTTCGAGCCGCTCGGCGTCCACGCCGTATCCCGGCAGCTCGTCGGAGTGCAGGAGCCCCCGAGTGCCGGTGACCCGCACGTACTCCGCCAGCTCCCGACCGAGCCGTTCGGTCGAGCCGGCGCTCCCTCCGAGCAGCCCAGCGAAGCCCGGCAGGCGAAGACCGAGGGCGGTTCCCCCGTTCGCCAGCTCGCGGAACGGTACGCTCGCGAGTCCCTTCAGCAGATCGGTCAGCTCGACGACGGCCGACTCGCCGAGGTGGGCACCGCGGGCTCGGAGCTTGTCGCGTACATGGAGAAGGGTCTCCTGGCGGGTCCGTTCGCTGGCGACGTACTGCGGCAGGAGCCGGAGCTCCTGGACCCCCTTGATCTCGACCCGCGTGCCGCCCTCGACGGAGACGTTGAGGTCCTCCCGGATCGTGCCGATGCCGCGGCGCACGCGCCGCGTGGCGCGCAGGAGCAGCCCGATCTCCTCGGCGACCCCCCGGGCCTCGGCGCCGCTGGTGAGCTCGGGGGCGGTGGCGATCTCCACGAGCGGGATGCCGAGCCGGTCGAGCCGAAACCGGCTCTCGCCGTCGCCCTGGGCGACCTTCCGGGCCGCGTCCTCCTCCAGGCAGATGGTCGGGATCCCGATGCGCCGACCCCCGTACTCGATCCAGCCGTCGGTGGCCACGAGGCTCGTGCGTTGAAACCCGGTGGTGTTCGAGCCGTCGATCACGATCTTGCGCATCACCTGGATCTCGTCGACGGGGCGGGCGTGCAGCAGGAGCGCGACGCTGAGCGCGACGTCGAGCGCCTCGGCGTCCATGGGGAGCGGGGGCTCCTCGTCGGCGTCCACGAGGCAGGAACCGGGGCTGACCTCGTACCGAAACAGCTGGCCCCGCGCCGCCTCGAAGGCGACCGCCG
>DASYZY010000105.1:0-25999 GCA_035945735.1 Thermoplasmata archaeon | reverse complement strand
TCGAGGCCGTCGACCGAGGTCAGGAGCTGGTTGACGATCCGTTCGGTGACTCCGCTCGAGTTCTGGAGCCCGCGCTTGGGGGCGATCGAGTCGATCTCGTCGATGAAGACGATCGCCGGCGACGCCTGACGGGCCTTCTTGAAGATGACCCGGATCGCCTTCTCGCTCTCGCCGACCCACTTGCTCATGATCTCGGGTCCCTTGACCGAGATGAAGTTCGCCTCGCTCTCGGTCGCGGCGGCCTTGGCGAGCATCGTCTTGCCGACGCCCGGAGGTCCGTAGAGCAGGATCCCGCGCGGCGGCTCGATGCCGAAGTTCTTGTACGCCTCGGGATTCTTGAAGGGCAGCTCGACCGAGTCGATGAGCTCTTGCTTCACCTTGTCGAGGCCGCCCACCTCGGACCAGTGCACCGACGGGACCTCGAGGGCGACGTCGCGGAGCGAGGAGGGCTCGATCTGCTTGAGCGCCTCGGTGAAGTCGTTCTCGGTGACCTTCATGCGCTCGAGCAGGCTGATCGGGATCGGCTTGTCGAAATCGATCTCGGGCAGGTAGCGGCGCAGCGCCCGCATCGCCGCCTCGCGCGCGAGCGCGGAGAGGTCGGCGCCGACGAATCCGTGGCTGAGGGAGGAGAGGCTCTTGAGGAGCTTTTCTCGCTCCTTCTCGCTCCCGTCGATGGGCATGCCGCGGGTGTGGATCTGCAGGATCTCGAGCCGCCCTTGCATGGTCGGTACCCCGATCTCGATCTCCCGGTCGAACCGGCCGGGCCGGCGCAGCGCCGGGTCGATGGCCTCCTCCCGGTTCGTGGCGGCGATGACGATGACATTGCCCCGGCCGGACAGCCCGTCCATGAGCGTGAGCAGCTGGGCGACGACCCGGCGCTCGACCTCCCCGACGACCTCGTCGCGGCGGGGCGCGATCGAGTCGAGCTCGTCGATGAAGATGACCGACGGCGCGTTCTTCTCGGCCTCCTCGAACTTCTCGCGGAGCTCCTTCTCGCTCTCCCCGTAGTACTTCGAGATGATCTCGGGGCCCTGGATGCCGATGAAGTGCGCCCCGGCCTCGTTGGCGACGGCCTTGGCGATCAAGGTCTTGCCGGTGCCGGGCGGCCCGTAGAGCAGGACGCCCTTCGGCGGGGTGATCGCGAGCCGGTCGAAGAGCTCGGGATGCTTGAGCGGTAGCTCGATCATCTCCCGGACGCGGCCGAGCTTCTCGGTGAGCCCGCCGATGTCCTCGTACGAGACCCGGGGCGCCGCGAGGTCGGTCTCGGTGACCGTCTCGTCCTTGATGTTCAGGATCGAGGTCGGTCCCACCTGGACGATCCCCTTGGGGTGGGTGGCGACGACCATGAAGGGCAGCGAGCCACCCATCAGGAACACCCCCGGGATCACGAAGACGTCCCCGCGGACGAACGGGCGGCGCGAGAGCGCCTTGGCGACGAACTGCTCGAGGCCGGGCCCGAGGTCCATCTTGGCCGAGCCGGAGTAGATGGGGGCGATCGTGATCGACTCGGCGATGGGGCAGTCGACGCGCTGCACGAGCACGCGATCGCCGATGCTCACCCCGGCGTTCCGGCGGACGACCGCCTCGACGCGCACGACGCCCTTTCCCTCGTCGTCCTGCTGGGCGCGGTTGACGAGCGCCGCGGTGGTCTTGCGTCCGCGGATCTCCACGATGTCGCCGACGCCGACCTTGAGCCGTTGACGCGTGCCGACGTCGAGGCGGGCCGTGCCGAGTCCGATGTCCTGTTGGAACGCCTCGGCGACGCGCAGCGTAGCCGCCTCTGCCATTGAGGCCCGTGCGAGCGGGATTCGGGATATAAGCGGTCGGAACGCACTTTCGCCGGCGCCGCTCCCTCGTCGGTCGGCTGCGGCAGCGCCATAACCCGGAGCCGGCTCGGTCCGTCGATGGGTGGCGCGGCGGGCGAAACCTCCCAGCTTCGCCGCCTGCTGCACGCCGCCGGCTACCGGCTCACGGACACCGAGCGCGGGTTACTGGCCTGGCGGTTCGAGGACCGCCGGGCGATCCTCATCGCCTCGTCGGAGCTCGACGTGGGACCGGCGGCGCGCGAGCTGCCGGCCGACGCCGCGCACCGCACCATCCTGTGCACGGGAGAGCCGGCCGAGGAGGCCCGCAGCGCCGCTTCCGAGCTGGGCGTCGAGCTCCTCTGGCCCGACACGCTCGGACCCGCGCTCGGCGAGATCCTGCTGCTCTCTCCGGGCGGCGCCCCGCTCACTCCACCCCACCCGTCGACCCCGCTCGAAGCCCCGGTGGCCGTGCTCCCGGCCGGGGAGAGCATCGTCCGGCCGCGGCTCTCCCGGGAGGACGCCGAACGGATCGCCGGCGGCTCCAGCGCCCGATTCACGCTCCGGCTGCTGCCGTACTTCGTCGCGGCGTACCGCGTGCGGCTCCCTCCCTCCTCGAGCCAGGCGCCGACGGTGCGCGAGGATCTGGTGGCCGTGAACGGCCTGAGCGGGCTCACCTCGATCTGGAGCCCAGGGCAGCGCGAACTGGTCTCCGAGATCTCGCTCCCGGCCCAAAAGCTCGACCCGGTCCTCGCCGAGCCCGCGGCGCGCGCGCAGGCGGAGGAGTATCTCCGCCATCACCACACGGTGGGGGTCGACCGGACCGAGCAGCACGAGGGGGCGCTCGTGATCGAGCGTCGCCGCGTCGCGCCCCCGCCCGAGGACCTCCGCATCGGCCCCTTCGCGCTCCTGCAGGTACCGTTCTGGTACGTCGAGAGCTCGGAAGGTCGCGTGGTGATCGACGCCGTGACCGGCAGCCGGGTCGGCACCGATCCCGGCTAGGACCGGCTCCCGCGGCTCGCCCCGCCCGTCAAATACGGCGCGCAGCGTGGTCGTCCCGTGCACCTCGAGCAGCACCAGGTCGGTCCGTACCGGAACTTCACCTACCTGGTGACCGACCGGCCGGGAGGCGCCGGCGTGGTCATCGACCCGTCGTACGGCATCGCGCCGGTGCTCGAGAGCATCGGACGCCACCAGCTCACGATCCACCACATCCTGAACACGCACAGCCACCGCGACCACTGGGCCGGGAATGCCGAGGTCCAGAAGCAAACCGGCGCCAAGGTCGTCGCCCACCGTTCCGCCCCGCTGGGTCAGGACGTGTCCGTCGTCGACCGCCAGCGGCTCGATCTCGGCTCGCTGTCGGTCGAGGTGCGCCACACGCCCGGGCACACGGCGGACAGCGTGCTCTACATCTTCGAGGGCCACGTCGCGACGGGCGACACGCTGTTCGTCGACGGTTGCGGGCGGGTCGACCTGCCCGAGAGCAGCCCGCGCGACATGTACCACAGCCTGCTGACCACCGTCGTGTCGCTCGACGACGCGCTCGTGGTGCTCCCCGGGCACGACTACGGTCGCACGCCGACGTCGACCATCGGTCGGGAGAAGAAGCAGAACGACACCCTTCGTCCCCGGACGCTGGAGGAGTTCCTGCCGTACGTCGTCTCGGACTGACCCATGACGCCCCTGCCCCCCAGCGAGAACCGTAGCCTCCAGGCCGTCGGGGCCCGCCGGCGCGCGCCCGGATCGCCGGCCGCCGACGAGCTGGTCAAGCTCCTCCGGGCCGAGTCGGCCCGCGCGCCCCAGCTGGTGGCCCTGCTCGACGCCGACGCGATCGCCGGCGAGCGCCACCTCCTCTCGGCCTGGGCCCACCTCGGGCGATCCCGGTCGCGGGGCGAGAGCCGTCTTCGCGACCGCGGGGCCGAACTGCTGCTGTATCTGAGCGGCGAAGAGCAGCTGCCCCGGGCCCTAGCCCGGGTCGGCGTCGGCGCGTCGACGGAACGGTTCGTGCTCCTGGCCGAGCGTCCCCGAGAGTTGCCGCCGCTGCTGGGGCTGTTCGGGCTGGTCGAGGAGGCCGGCATCTATCCCCGGCCCCCAACGGAGAGGACGCTCGAACGTCTCGGGATCACGGCGGCGGAGGCGGCCGCCGTCGGACCCAGCGGCTGGGAAGGGCTCGTGCTCGAGCGGGTCGCCTTCGTCGACCTGTCCCCGACCCGGGCCTCCTCCGCCTCGGAGACGCCGGCGGCCAAGCCGGCCCCGAGGAAAGGGCGCACCCCGTAGTCGCCGGAGGCTCCGGGAGGAGCGGACGCGCGCGGCACAACTTCTTTGAATCCTGCCGTCGTCGCTCAGCGTGGCCCGGCGGGTTTGCAGGTGTAATCTAGTGGTAGGATATCAGCCCTCCAAGCTGATCGCCCGGGTTCGAACCGGTTCGGGCGACCCCCAGCCGCGGAACTCCCGGCACCTGCACTTGGGGACCTTTCCCGCCGCCGGGTCATCATCCGCCGAACCGGGGCGCGGAGCTCCGCGCCCGGGGCCGGCTCACTCCCTGCTGAGGTAGCCTAGTCCGGTAAGGCGCCAGCCTTGAAAGCTGGTGGCGCTCGCGCCACGGGAGTTCAAATCTCCCCCTCAGCGCCTCTCGTCAGCGGTCCCCGAGCGTCAGCCGTAGCATCTCCGAGCCGTACGCCGGCCGGAACCCCTCGGACTCGATCGCCTGTCGGGCCGCCGCGTGGTCGTCCGGCAGCTCGCAGACCACCTGGCGCGCGCCCTGGCGACCGAGCGTAGCCACTGCGAACCGAACGGCGCGGCTCCGCTCCTCGGGCGTGACCTGGGAGCCGAACAGCGGCGAGCTCAGATGCCCGACCGGCGAGAGCGAGCCGAAGGTGGTCCGGAAGAATCCGGCCGGGGCGTCGCCGGATTCGATCACCCAGCCCGCCGAGCCCTTGCCCTCGAAGGCGGCCCATCCGGTCGCCTGGGTGAAGGTCGACTTCCCGATCGGCTGCGCCTCCCGGACGGGGGCGGGCGTCGCCGCCTCGGCGATCGCGCTGAGCGCGCCGACGTCGGACGGGCGCAACGCCCGGATGCTCGGCACGCGGGTCGACTCCTCGTCGGAGCGCTCGGGGCCGAGGTAGGTCTGCAGGGTCCGGACCTGGGTGTAGCCCAACTTGCGGTAGAGCCGCCGAGCGCCCTCGTTCTCGAGCAGTACCTCCAAGACGACGAACCGACGGCCGAACCGGCGGAGATCGGCGTGCGCCCTGGCGAGGATGGCGCTCGCCACCCCTCGGCCCCGGAACTGGGGATCCGTTACGACGCTGGCGATGTAGCCGGCGCGCTTGCCGTACCCGAGGAAGGCCGTACCGGCGGCCTGCCCGGCGACCTCGGCGAGGTAGAGGTCGTAGATCGGGACGCGGAACAGCCGGAGGAAGCGGACGACGAACTGGATGCCGGGGGCGTACGCGCGTTCGATAAGGTTCTGGAGCGACGCCGTGGTGTACCGGACGGTGTCGCGTTCCGTCGGGAACTCGTCCATCAGCCACCGGGCGTAGTGGGGGCCGTCCGAGCGTCGAAAGGCGCGCACGCGCAGCTCCGCCACGGGGCCACGAAGCCGCCCGGGGGTATGCGGGTTGCGCCGGTTTCGGAGCCCCATTGGAACCTTATAGGCCCGGCCGGCGCTCCACCGCGCGTGTCCGCTCCGCCGTCGACGACACCGCTCATGGAGCAGTACGGGGCGGCGAAGGCGCAGTACCCCGGCCACCTCGTGCTGATCCGGGTCGGCGACTTCTTCGAGGGGTTCGGGGACGACGCGCGGCTCCTCGCGCGGGAGCTGGACGTGGTCCTGACCGCCCGGGCCCCAGATGTGGCCGGGCAGCGGACTCCGATGGCCGGCGTGCCGTGGCACGCGATCGACAGCTACCTCGCGCGCCTCGTTCGCAAGGGCTACAAGGTCGCGCTCTGCGACCAGGTCGAGGACCCCAAGTTCGCCCACGGGATCGTCCGTCGCGCCGTCACGCGGGTCGTCACCCCGGGGACCGCGATCGAGGACCGCCTGCTGCCCGGACCCGAGCACAACTTCCTCGCGGCGGTCGCCCATCCCGACGGCGCCCCGGCCGGCTACGCCGCGGTCGACGTGACCACGGGCGAGCTGTTCACGGGGGCCGCCGAGGGAGCCGGTCCGCTCGGCCTTCTTCTCGGCCTCGCTCCGTTCGGGCCCCGCGAGCTGCTCGTCCCGGTCGACGGCGCCGCGGGCTCGGGCGACGTCGAACGCCTGTACCGAGCGGAGTTCCCCGCGGCGCGCATCGAACGCGCGCCGGCGCCGGTCGACCCGGCGTTCCTGCCCGCGGGATTGGCGGCCGACGTGGCGGCCTTGCCCGCGGGAGAGCGGCAGGCGGCGCTCCTCGCCCTCGAGTACGTCCGGACGAGCCAGCCGCGGCTCCTCCCGTTCATCGAGAGCACGCCCCGTCCTCCCCCCGGCCGGCGGCTGCGCCTCGACGCGAAGACCCTGCGCCACCTCGAGATCACCCGCCCGATGAACCTCGACGACGCCACCGGCCCGACCCTGCTCTCGAGCTGGGACGAGACCCGGACCGCCCCCGGTCGCCGGCTGTTCGGGTTCTGGCTGCGCAACCCGCTGGCCGATGCCGGCGCCATCGCCTCGCGGCAGGACGCGGTCGAGGCCTTGCGGGCGACCGGCGCTCGACTGTCGGCGCTGCGGGAGCACCTCGGCTCGGTCTCGGACCTCTCCCGCATCGCGAGCCGGCTCGCCGGCCGCAGGCTGCGGCCGCCCGAGCTCTCGGCGCTGCGCGCGAGCCTCGAGGCGGTGGCCCAGTGCCGGACGGCACTCTCCGACGCGTCGCTCCCGGGTCCAGCTCGGGCGCTCGGCGAGCGCTTGGATTCCCTACCGGAGCTCGCAGAGCGCCTTCGAGCTGCGGTCCCGGAGCGTCCTCCGCCGGAGGCCGACGATCGGGGCCTGTTCCGGCCCGGAGTCTTCCCCGAGCTGGACGCGCTCGCGACCGAGGAGCGGGCCGCGCTCGAAGAGCTCACCGCTCTCGAGAAGGGGGAGCAGGAGCGCACGGGCATCCGGTCGCTCCGGATCCGGTACAACCAGGTCTTCGGCTACTATCTCGAGGTGACCCGTCCCCATCTGGCCCGCGTGCCGGCCGAGTACCGACGCAAGCAGTCGGTCTCGGGGGCCGAGCGGTTCACCTCCGACGCGCTCGCGGAGGTGGAGCGACGGGTCCTCTCCGCGCGGGAACGCGCGGCCGAGCTCGAGGCCGGCCTGTGGGAGCGGTTCCTGGGCGAGCTCGACGCCTGGGTGCCGAAGCTGTACCGGCTCGCCCGCGCGGTCGGCGAGCTCGATGTGCTCGCCAGCTTCGCCTGGACCGCCCAATCGCGCGGGTTCCTCCGGCCGATCGTCGACGAGAGCGGCGAACTGCTCCTGCGCGACGGACGGCACCCGGTCCTCGACCGGCAGCTGGGGGAGCGGTTCGTCCCCAACGACACCGAGCTCGACCTCGCCGACGCGCGGCTCTTGGTCCTCACGGGGCCGAACATGAGCGGGAAGTCGACCTACATGCGGCAGGTCGGCCTCCTCGTGGTCCTCGCCCAGGTCGGCGCGTTCCTGCCGGCGCGTCACGCGCGCATCGGGCTTGTGAGCTCGCTCCACACCCGGATGGGCTTCACCGACGAGATCGGCCGGGGGAAGTCGAGCTTCTTCGTCGAGATGGCCGAGGTCGCCGAGATCCTGCGCGGAGCGGACGAGCGGAGCCTGGTGCTGCTCGACGAGGTGGGGCGCGGCACGAGCACCTTCGACGGGCTCGCGCTGGCCTGGGCGACGCTCCGCTACCTCCACGACCGGGTCCGGTGCCGGACGATCGTGGCCACCCACTACCACCAGCTCACGGAGCTGGTGGCCACGCTCTCCGGTGCGCGGAACGCGCACCTCGCCGTGCGCGAGGACGACGGCGAGGTCGTGCTCCTGCACCGGCTCGTCCCGGGAAGCACCGACCGGAGCCTCGGCCTGCACGTCGCCCGCCTGGCCGGTCTCCCCTCCGACGCCCTGGCCGAGGCCGAGCGGATGCTCCGGCGTCTCGAGGCGGCGGAGCTACCGGTGGCCGGCGGGTCGGCATCGAAGAAGGGGCCGCGCCACACGCAGGCGGTGCTGCTGGCCACCGTCCCGGAACGCGAGCGCTCGGCGCTTGAACGCGCGCTCGACAAAGTCGACCCGGATCGGCTCACCCCGTTGGAGGCGCTCGCCTGGCTCCACGAGTGGAAGGGGCGGCAACGGGCCGTTGATCCGCCGGCGACGGAGCCGCGGTGAGCCCGTCTCGGCGACCGATCCGCCGCCTCGACGCCGGCACCATCGAGCGGATCGCGGCGGGGGAGGTCGTGGAGCGACCCGCCTCGGTCGTGAAGGAGCTCGTCGAGAACTCGGTCGACGCCGGCGCCCGGAGCATCTCCGTCCGCCTCGCCGCCGGGGGGACCGAGCGGATCGAGGTCGCCGACGACGGCACCGGCATCCCCGCAGACGAGCTCGAGATCGCGCTCGAGCGGCACGCCACGAGCAAGATCGCCGGCGCCGACGAGCTCGAGGGGGTTCGGACGCTGGGCTTCCGGGGCGAGGCTCTGGCCGCGATCGCAGCGGTGTCGCGGCTCGACCTTCTCTCCCGCCCGCCGGGCGCCCAGGAAGCCCGGGGGGTCAGCTCCGAGGGCGGCCAGGTTGGCCCCCCCTACCGCGTCGCGCGTGCGCCGGGCACGACGGTCAGCGTCGAAGCCCTGTTCTTCAACACGCCCGCGCGTCGCAAGTTCCTCCGCTCCCCGGCCCGCGAGCAGCTGGAAGTCGTCGAGGTGCTGCAGCGCGCCTATCTCGCGCGGCCGGAGATCGCGCTCGACCTATCCAGCGAGGAGGGAGAGCGCATCCGCCTCCCGGCGACCGGTTCGCTGGCGGAGGCGGCCGGGCACGTATTCGGCACTGAGTTCGACCGGAACCGTTTCGAGGTCCGGGGGAACGAGGGCCCCCGGATCGCGATCGCCGGCTGGCTCGCCGGCCCGTCGGTCTCCCGGAGCACGGCGCGGGGCCTCTACCTCTCGGTGAACGGTCGACCGGTCGACTCGCGCCCGATCACGCAGGCGGTCCGGGTGGCCTACGCCGACCGGATGCCCCGGACCCGGCACCCGGTGGGCGTCCTGCAGCTCGTGATCGACCCGGCTCGCCTCGACGTGAACGTCCACCCCACCAAGCGCGAGATCCGTTTCGATCGGGAGGGCGAGCTCGCCGACTGGATCCGCAGGACGGTCCGGAGCGCCCTCGCCGGAGAGGGCGGCCCGGCCTCGCCGAGCTCCGAGCCCGAGCGGTTCGCGGCGATCCCGGCCACCGGCGCAGCCGAGCCGGTGGCGTCGAGCGACGCGGACTGGAGCCTCGCCTTCGCCGGAGCCCGCCAGGCCCGGCTAGACGGGGAGGCCGCGCCGAGCCCGGTGGCGAAGTCCCCCGCCGGCCCCGGGCTCTCCCTCCTGGGGGTGTTGGGCCGGCTGTACTGGGTCGCGGAGAGCGGCGAGGATCTCCTCCTGATCGACCAGCACGCCGCCAGCGAGCGGCTCTGGTTCGAGGCGCTGCGGGCGAGCACGCGCCTCGCCCAGCAGCGGCTCGTCCAGCCGGCGGCGCTCCAGCTCACCCCGCGGGAGGAGTCGGTCGCCCGCGAGCGCACCGAGTACCTCGCCGGCCTCGGCTTCGAGCTGGAGGCGATGGGGGGCGGGAGCTGGTGGGTCCGGGCGGTGCCGTCGTACCGGGGCCGCCTCGCGCCGGCCGAGGAGCTCCCCCGCCTGTTGGCCGAGCTCGCCGACGGGGGACGGCCGTCGGTCCCGGATGGGCTGGCCGACCGGGTGGCGGCGAGCGTGGCCTGCCATGCGGCCGTCCGCGCCGGCGACCGGATCGAGCCGGAAGAGATGGGCCGGATCCTCGCCGCGGTCTACGCCCTCCCGGGCCGCCCGACGAGCTGCCCGCACGGCCGCCCGATCGCCGTGCGGCTGCCTCGGAGCCGCCTCGACCGCTGGTTCGGCCGGAGCGGGGCATGAGCCGGGTCCCACGCCACCACCTGGAATCCGAGCTCGTCGCGCCGGTGACCCGGTTCTTCGAGAAGCGGGGGTACCGGTGCTACCGCGCGCCGGACGGACAGGATTACCTGGATCTCGTCGCCCGAAAGGGTGGGGAGATCGGGCTCGTCGAGCTGAAGCTTTCGGCGGCGGCCACCGTGATGACGCAGGCGCTCCGTCGGCGCGGGTGGGGCGATTGGGTGGCGGTGGCGCTGGAGGGTCGTCGGGCCGCGGTCCGGGCGCTCGACTCGCCCGGCGGCGAGTACCGCAAGCGAGTCGGAATACTCGCGGTCGAAGGGAGCTTCGTCGAGGAGCTACGGCCGTACCGGCCGATCCACAACCCCGGCGAGCCCCATCCGTTCCCGGAGCTGAAGCGACGCCTCATGGAGCTGCTCGACGCGCTCGACTCCGGCACCCTGCCGCCGGGGGTGGGCTGGGGAGCCCTGTGGCCGGCGTGGGCCGGGGGACGCCGGGCCGGGCGAGAGTGGCGGCTCGATGAGCTGGACGAGGGCCTGGCCCCTTCGAGCTAGGCCGAGCTGGCGACGGCCCACCGAGTGGCTGTCGAGTAGGCGATGCGCCCCGGGGGTGCGCTGCTGGGCGGCCGACGGCTGCCGGCGCCCCTCAGGGGGAGGGGCCCAACGTGACGTACAGGGTGCCGGAGTAGTCGAAGGCTTCCGCGGGGTCGTACGCGTACGGGTAGCTGATGTTGGGGACCTGCAGCGTCACCGTCAGCGTTGCCGAGCCGCCGGGCGGGATCACGATCGGAAGGTTCGACGCCGTCACGTTGAAGGCGACCCGGAAGTAGCCGCACGGGCTCACGCCGGCGGGCCAAGCCCCGAGGCCCATAGCCGACACCGAGCGCACCGTTTCCGACCCGCGGCAGCCGGCCGCGCCCGCAGTGCAGCCCAAGAGGACGGAGAGGGTGAAGAGCTGGCCCTGGCTCACATTCATGCCGGGCGAGGTGGCGATCACGGTGGCGTTCGGATCGACCCAGTTGATCGAGCGCAGGTTGGCATAGAAGGGGCTGGAACCGCCCGGGGAGCGAGCCGAAAGCCCGACCGCGATCAGTGCGACTAGCCCGACGGCGATCAGCGCGACGGCTGCCGTGCGACCAAGGTGCCGCCGTGGGGCGGGTGGCCCATTCGCGAGGGGGTACAAGGATGCGCTCCGTTGACTGTCCTAAACCGCACGGAAAGTCAGGGACCGGAATGCCCCAATGCCCCATAGGTCTTCCGGTAGCTCGATTTGTGCCGGTCCCGCCGACGAGGAGGTCGGGATCGACGCGAGGTCGGATTCGGGCGTGGGTGTCAGCCAGTACGAAGGCTATCCGCCCGGACTTCCGAGGCGGGGCCGGAGCAGCTCCTCGAACTGCTGGGCCATCCGGTCGTAGCTGAACTGGTCGGCCCACCGCCGTCCGGCCTCGCCCATCGCGCGGCGCATCCCGGTGTCGGCGAGGAGCTCGGCAAGTTCGCTCGCGTACTCCCCGTCGTCGTCACTGCGGACGACCCGTACCTGGCGGGGGCTCTCGGCGCCTTCGAGCGGGACGTGGGGGCTCACGATGGTGGCGAGGCCGTAGCGCATCGCTTCGCGGGGCGCCAGGCCGAAGCCCTCGTAGCGCGCGGGGAAGAGGAAGACGTCGGCGGCCCGATAGGCGCAGGCCTTCGTGCGCTCGTCGACGAGCCCGAGGGAGAGCACGCCGGGCTCGGAGGGGACGGTGCTCCCCACCACGATGAGCCGGACACCGGCGAAGAGCGGGCGCATCCGGCGGAACGCCTCGAGGGTCGCCGGCAGCCCCTGCCGGTCGGGCGTCCGTCCCACGAAGAGCACGGCGGGCACGTCGGGCGGGAGTCGCAGTGCGGCCCTCGCCTCCTCCCGGGTCCCGACATCGACCGGGTCCGGCACGCCGTGGGGCTGGAGGTGGACCCGCGAGGCGGCGATCCCGTAGTACTGCTCGACCAGCTTCCGGTTCAGCTCCGACCCGGCGAGCAGGAAGTCGGCCTCCCGCAGCGCCTTGCCCTCGAGGCTCTTCAGCGTCCGACGGTCGAGCCAGTTGCCGACGCTCTGCCGGAGCCCCCGCTTGGGCTCGAGCGGTCGGAGCGTGTCGAAGGTGTGGAGCGCCACGTCGTGGACGACCTGGACCCGGACCGGACGGCCCGGGCGTTTGGCGTGCGGGAGCGTCATCGCGCCCGATTTCTCGTCGTTGCCCACGATCACGTCCGCGAGCGGGTCGAAGTTCTCTGATACCCGCTTGCCGGCCTCGATGTCCCGGCCGAACGGTCGCTTCGGGACCTTGAGGAGCGGGACGGCGATCCCGGGCACCCCCCGGTAGGGGGGTTCGTTCGCCGGCGCTCCGGTCGCGTAGAGCACCCGGGGTCGATGGCCACGCGCGGCGAGCGCCGCCGCCAGCTCCCAGACGCCCCGGCTCAGGCCGGAGGAGGTCTCCGACGCGGGCGCGGTAGCGAAGAACTCGATCCGCCAGCCGGAGCCGGTCCCACCCGCCACGGATGCGAGCGACCGGCTACGGCCCTGGGCTCACCGGCCCGGCGGGCTCCGGCGCGCTGGCCGGCCCTCCGAGGTAGCCGGCAAAGGAGCGGCCGGGACGGTCGGCGGGCACGGGCAGACCCATCAGCTCGAGCACGGTTGGTGCCACGTCGAGCAGCGACATCGGGGCGTTGAGCTTTACCGGCGCACCGCCCGGACCCGAGGCGAGCAGGATCCCGTCCATCCGGTGCACGCCGCAGCCGTAGAAATAGCTCGGGCGCTCCCGCAGGTGCGGGTGCGGATAGGCGAAGTCCATCCGGAGCTCGGTCTCGAGCCCGTCGACGCGGATGAGCAGGTCCGGGGCGCCGGCGAAGTTCCGGCCGCGGTAGAGTTCGGAGGGTAGGAAGGTCTCGACCTTGGCCCCGGCGAAGGAGTCGAGCTTAGCGCGGATCTCCTGCAGGAGCACGGCCTGGCGCGCGGGCGTGAGCGACCGGTTCCAGCGGTTCAGGTAGATGCCCTCCGGGACCGGGTAGGAGAACGCCTCGGTCCGCTCCCAGTCGATCCGGGCCGAGGTCGCCTCGAAGCTGGGGTCGCCGGTGACGAAGGTGCCCATCGCAGCGCCGGGCCGACTGCTGCCGAGCCGGTCGACGACCGCGCGGAGCGGTCGGCGCAGCGACTGGAACCGGTCGAGGCCGACCAGGACCCGCGAGGCGATGTCGCGGCGCACATCGCTCGCGCCCCGGAACTTGAGGTACCCTTCGGACTCGAGCCAGCGGTTGGTGAAAAAGTCCGACCGGGCGGCGCCGTGGCCGTGGTCGGAGATCACGAGGGTGACCGCCGGCCCGCCGGCCTCGCGGAAGGCGTGGTCGATCCGCGCGCAGGCGTCGTCGAGCGCGCGCCAGAAGGCGACCAAGTCGCTGCCGGCCTGGGCCGGGCCGCGCACGAGCTCCGACCAGAGCTGGTGCTGGACCCGGTCGGTCTCGCGGAAGAGGACGAAGAGGAAGTCGGGGGTCGGGCGGCGGCAGAGCAGCTCGCCGATCCGGCCCCGCTGCTCGACGAGATGGACCGCCTGCGTCATCCAGCCGGCCCGGTCGGCGTCACGGAACGGCGGGAGCTCCGCGCCGATCGGTTCGCCGAGCTCCTCCTCGAGCTCGCTCCGCAGCTCGGCCGGATGGGTGTTCGGCCGGTCGGTGAGCATTCCCGGCAGGAAGAAGCCGTTGACCGGGTAACCGGAGCGGAGCGGGAAGTTGACGACCCCGACCCGGCGGCCGCGCCGGGAGAGCGCGTCCCAGACCGCCTCCGCCGGCCGGAAGGTCTGGACGATCCGGCTCCGGCCGGGGCCGCCGTCCGGCGCCGTGAAGCCGAACACGCCGAGCGCACCCGGGTCGAGGCCGGTGGCGAAAGAGTACCAGGCCGGGATGGTCTTGGCGGGGTAGACCGAGGTGAGCCGGGCGGAGAGGCCCTCCGTGGCCAGCGAGCGGAGGTACGGCAGCTCGCCCGCGGCGAACCACGGGTCGAGGAGGTCGAAGGTGCCCCCGTCGAGGCCGAGGACGAGGACCCGGGACGGAGAGCGTAGCATGGCCTGCCCGAGAGTTGGGCTCCGATGCGGGCTCGCTCCGTTTAAGGATTCTGTAACGGAGGGGACGCGGCTGGACCGGATGCGACGCCGGAGCACGGGCGCCCCCGAGGCCGTTCGGGGCGGGTCGCGGTCGTTAGCAGACCCGGACGGCCTCGAGATTGTAGGGGGCCCGGGTCTCGAGATTGAACCGCTTGTGGATGCTCGCAGCGAGGTCGACCGCCTTGGACTCTTCGCCGTGGCAGAACAGGAGCTGGCGGGGACGCGGGTCGAGCGTGGCGACGTAGTTCATGAGCTGGACGCGGTCGGAGTGGCCGCTGAAGCCCTCGATGGTCGAGATCTCGAGGCGCACCGGGGTCGCCTGCTGCCGGGTGCCCTCCATGAAGGTGGCCTCGGACAGACCGCGCTGCAGCCGCCGGCCGAAGGTCCCCTCGGCCTGGTAGCCGACGAACAGGAGCCCGTTCTTCTCGTCCGGCGCCCAGGAGCGGAAGTACTCCATGACCGGGCCGCCGCTCATCATGCCGCTCGTCGCGAGCACGAGGCAGGGCTCCTTGGAGTCCAGGACCGAGTAGCGCATCTGGGCCGAGTCGACGCGGCGGAAGATGTCGGACAGGAACGGATTGTCGCCCTGCTGGAAGATCTGGGTCCGGAGCTGGCTGTTGAGGTACTCCGGGTAGGCGGTGTGAATCGCGGTGGCCTCGAAGATCATGCCGTCGAGGTAGACGGGCACCTTCGGAAGCTTGCCCTCGCGCATCTTCTCCTCGAGGACGAGCATCACCTCCTGGGAGCGGCCGACGGCGAAGACCGGCACCACGAGCTTGCCGCCGCGCTCGAGGACCTTCGCAGCGAGCTGCGTGAACTCCTCGGTCGCCTGCTGCCGGCTCGGTTGGACGTCCCGGTAGCCGCCGTAGGTGGACTCGAGGACCATCGTCTCGAGCCGGGGGAAGCGGTTCGTGGCCGGGTTGAACAGCCAGCTCCGCTCGAACTTGATGTCCCCGGAGTAGGCGAGGTTGTAGTCGCCGTCGCCGATGTGGAAGTGCGCGATCGACGAGCCCAGGATGTGGCCGGCGTTGTGCAGCGTGAGCCGCAGGTCGGGAGCGATGTCGGTCGTCTCGCCCCAGCGCAGCGGGATCGTGCGCGCGACAAGCTCGCGGACGTGGGAGGAGTCGTACAGGCCGCGGCGCGCCTCCTGGTTGGTGACCTTGATCGCGTCGAGCAGCATGAGCGTCATCAGGTCCCGCGTCGGAGCCGTGCAGTAGATCGGCCCGGAGTAGCCATACTTCAGCAGCGTCGGCACCAGGCCGCAGTGGTCGAGGTGGGCGTGGGTGATCACGACCGCATCGAGCGAGTCGAGCGGCAGGAGCTCCGGGGCGGAGAAGAAGGGGGTGCGGTCCGAGCCGGGGTCGATGCCGCAGTCGATGAGCACCTTCGAATTCTGGGTCGAGAGCAGGTGGGCGCTCCGGCCGACCTCGCGGTAGCCCCCGAGCGCGGTGTTGCGCGCCCAGATCTTCTCGGGCAGCCGGTCGCGCGCGATCCGGATGCCGACCTTCTTGAGGTAGGAGCGGCGCTGGTCGAACTGGTTCCGGAGGTGGATCCGGACCTCCTCGACCGTCTTCGATGGGATGGGCGGGGTGCGGATGACCGTCGGGATCCAGCCGATGGTCCGCTTGAGCTCGTTCAGCGTGGAGCCCTGGCGGCCGATCGCGGCGCCGGGGTTGGCCGCCTCGATCGCGACCTCGCCGGTCTCGGGCTCGAAGAACAGGCCGGATATCTCGGCCTCGGCCGGTATCCGCTCCCGGATGAGCTTCTCGGCCTCCTTCGGGTCGATCAGCGAGGCCGGGTCGCTCCGGACGAGGACCCGGCGGCGGAGCCGCTGGGCGATGGAGCGAAGGTACTCTCCGCCGGAAAGGAACGCGTCGAGCTGTTTCGTGTACAGGACGATGTGCGGGCCTTCGAGCTCAATGTCGGTGACCTCGATCTCTTCCGGCAGCACCTCACGTAGGGTCGCACGGGTTTGTTCCAAGAGGCTGTCGTAACTCATTCTGGGACAGGGAAGCGGTTACACCGAAGTGGTTCGGTCGGGGCGGGCAGACGGGTTGACCGCCCTCGGGCGGTCCCGGATGCGGCCTGGTCCGCTAGGGAAGCGGAGGAGGCAGCGGGATCTTCAACGCCTTCAGGCGCTTATTAATTTCGTCCTCGCTGAATTCCTTGTATTCCTTGGCCGTGATGGTGTGGACGAGGTAGCCGTCGCCGCTCGCGGAGTCGCGGCGCATGGCCACGGTGAGCCCCCGCAGGGCGATGTCGACGCCTTCGCTCACGGCGAGGTCACGGGAGTAGTTCTCCTCGAGAACGCCGTAGACGTAAGGAGAGCCGCTGCCCGTCGAGACGTACTTGTCCTCGATCGAGCCGCCGGCGGGGTCGACCGAATAGACGTGGCCTCCCTTGGCGTCGTAGCCCCCGACGAGGAGCCAGGCGTAGTACGGGAACATGCGGTTGCCGTTGAGGATGTTGGCGAGGAGCGTGGAGACGCCCTCGATCGAGAGCGGGGCGTTGCGGCGCAGCCGGTAGAGCGTGACCTCGGCCTTGAGGTACCGGGCCAGCATCTGGGCGTCGCCCACGAGGCCGGCGATGGTGATGCCGACGTTGCTGTCGATCTTGAACAGCTTCTGGGTCGCCTTGTTGGCGATGAACGAACCGGCGGTGGCCCGGCGCTCGGTCGCGAGGACGGTGCCGTCCTTGCAGACGATGCCGATCGTCGTGGTGCCCTTGAGCAACCGCTCGGGATCCATGCTCAGTTCCGCGGCCGCCATCGCTCGCTCTTTCCCTCCCGGAAAACAGCGCGGGGACGAGGGGTCGATATATAAGAGCGCGGCGAGCGGTGGTCGCGGCGTAAGCCCCGGGCCGGCAGAATCGAGGAACGATTAAGTTCCGGCCGGGCTCGGGAGCCTGATTTTCTCCATGCGACGGCACGAGGTCCTGGTAGTGGGGGCGGGCCTCGCCGGACAGCGGGCCGCGCTCGCCGCGGTCCAGGCCGGTCGGGACGTTGCTCTCCTCACCAAGCTTCACCCGCTGCGCTCGCATTCGGGGGCCGCTCAAGGCGGCATCAACGCCGCTGTGGGTGCCGAGGACTCGGTCGAGACCCACATCTACGACACGGTCAAGGGCTCCGACTACCTCGGCGACCAGGACGCGATCGAGTTCTTCTGCTCGGAAGCGGGCAAGACCGTCGTCGAGATGGAACATTTCGGCACGATCTTTTCCCGAGGCGCCGACGGCTCCCTCGCGCGCCGTGCCTTCGGCGGTGCCGGTTTTCCCCGGACCATCTATGCGGCCGACCGGACCGGTCTCGCGCTCCTTCAGGCGATCTACGAGCGGCTCGGCACCGAGAAGATCACGACCTACGAGGAGTGGGACCTCGTCGAGCTCGTCCTCGCCGACGGACAGGTGCAGGGCATCGTCGCCCACGATCGGCGCACGGGTGAGTTCGAGGGGATCGCGGCCCGCGCCGTGGTGCTCGCCACCGGTCCGGCCGGCCGGGTCTACGGGCGCACCACTAACTCGCACGCCTCGACCGGCGACGGACTGTCGATCGCCTACCGGGCCGGCGGCTGGCTCAAGGACATGGAGTTCGTCCAGTTCCACCCGACGGCGCTGCTCGAGAGCGGGATCCTCATCACCGAGGGCGCCCGCGGCGAGGGCGGCTACCTGAAGAATGCGAGCGGGGAGCGGTTCATGAGCCGCTACGCCCCCCACGTGCTCGAGCTTGCCAGCCGCGACGTCGTCAGCCGGGCGATCGAGACCGAGATCAACGAGGGGCGCGGCTTTCCCGGTGGCTACGTCCACCTCGAGCTGATGCATCTCGGCAAGGAGAAGATCGAGGCGCGGCTCCAGGAGATCTGCGACTTCGCGCGTAACTTCTCCGGCATCGACCCGGTGACCGAGCCGATCCCGGTTCGGCCGGCGCAGCACTACATGATGGGCGGCATCGGCACCAACATGCACGGCGAGACCAACATCGCCGGGCTCTTCGCCGCCGGCGAAGCGGCCTGCGTCTCCATCCACGGCGCCAACCGCCTCGGCGGCAACTCGCTGCTGGAGACGCTGGTCTTCGGCAAGGAGGCCGGGATGGCGGCGGCGGCGTACGCGACCGAGAAGCGGACGACGACCGTGACCGACGCCGACGTCGCGAGTGCGACGGCACCGGTCCGGGCCATGATGGCGCGCACCGACGGGGTCGAGCCGCTGCACCTCCGGGCCGAGATGCAGGCGATCATGGAACGGCGCGCCGGCATCTACCGCAACCCCGCCGACCTGCAGGCGGGGACGGAGGAGATGTATGCGCTACGCGAGAAGGCCGCGAAGCTGCGCATCATCGACCATTCCAAGGTCTTCAACCTGAACGTCACCGACGCGCTGGAGACGCTCCATCTGCTCGATCTCGCCGAGGTCATCCTCGCCGGTGCGCTCGCGCGAACCGAGAGCCGGGGCGCCCACGCGCGGGTCGACTTCCCCAAGCGCGACGACGCGAAGTGGATGAAGCACACGATCGCGAGCTACCGGCCCGAGGGGCCGCAGCTGTCCTATGCGCCGGTCGCCTACACGCGCTGGGAGCCGAAGGAGCGGGTCTACTGATGGTCGAGAGCCTCTCGGTCCCGTTCTCCGTCTACCGCTTCGACCCTGGGACCGACCGCGCGCCGCGCTACGCCGAGTACCGCCTGGAGCTGCCGCGCCACACCCCGGTGCTATCGGCGCTGCTGCAGATCCGGAGCGAGATCGACCCCTCCCTCTCGCTCCGCTACTCTTGCCGGAGCGCGATCTGCGGCTCCTGCGCGATGCTGATCAACTCGAAGAGCCGGCTCGCCTGCCAGACCCAGGTCGGACCCGAGATGGACCGGTACGGCCGCATCGTCGTGGACCCGATGCGCAACCAGCCGGTGCTCCGCGACCTGGTCGTCGACCAGACCCCGTTCTGGCAGGACTACGAGCGGATCGAGCCGCACCTCGTCGTCGATCCGCGCCACCCGATGCCCGAGGGGCAGGCGACCTCGATGAGCCCGGAGCAGGTCGATCGCTTCTACGAAACGCCCCGGTGCATCGCCTGCGGTGCGTGCTACTCGGCCTGCCCGGCGAAGGAGGCCGACCCGACCTTCCCCGGTCCGATGGCGCTCGCCAAGCTCTACCGCTTCGTCGTCGACCCGCGGGACGGGGCGACCCGGGAGCGGCTGCTCCGCATCCAACCGGGGGGCCTGTGGACCTGCCTGCGCTGCCATCTGTGCACCTCCTCCTGCCCCAAGGACGTCCGCCCGAGCGAGCGGATCCGCGACCTCAAGGAGCTCGCCATCCGCGAGCAGGGCGCGACCGAGGCCGGCTCGCGCCACGCCCTCGGTTTCAAGGAGAACATCCACGACCGGGGCCTGCTCAACGAGATGCGCTTGGTCCGCCAGACCGACGGCGTCGTCGGCCTGCTCCGCCAGGCCCCCCAGGGGTTACGGCTCGCGCGCAAGAAGCCGGAGCTGCTCAAGAAGCCGAAGCGGATCCAGGGCCAGGAGCAAGTGCAGCGGCTGTACGAGCTGCTCGAAGAGGAGGACGGTTCTGGATGAGGATCGCGTACTACCCGGGGTGCGTGGCGCAGGAGAGCGGCAAGGAGCTCGACATGGCGACGCGGTGGGTGTGCCGCAAGCTGGGCATCGAGCTCGTGGAGGAGCCGCGCTTCTCCTGCTGCGGCTCGGGGTTCCTGGACGAAGCCAACCTCACGCTCAACGTCGCCCTGAACGCGCGGAACCTCGCGCTGGCGGAGAAGGCCGGCCTCGACGTCCTCACGGTGTGCTCGACCTGCCAGGGCATGCTCTCGCTCGCCAACCACGAGCTCGAGAAGCCGGCGATGAAGCAGCGCGTCGACGGTGCATTGACCCAGCTCGGCCTCTCCTACTCAGGGAAGACCAAGGTGAAGCACCTACTGCAGGTGCTCACCGAGTCCTTCCCACCGGAGAAGCTCCGGTCGATGGTCGTCCGTCCGCTCACAGGGCTCAAGGTCGGCGCTTTCTACGGTTGCCATCTGCTTCGTCCCGCGGACGAGCTGAAGTGGGAGGACGCGGAGGATCCCCACTCCTTCGAGGACCTCCTGCGCGCCCTCGGCGCCGACCCGGTGATGTACCGGGGCCGGGTGATGTGCTGCGGCTTCCCCATCCTCTTCGTCAAGGAACAGACCGCGAACCGGATCGCCGGCCACCAGATCGAGGATGCGGCGGCCCACGGGGCCCAAGCGATGGCGACCCCGTGTCCCTTGTGCCACATCTCCCTCGACTCCTTCCAGAACAAGGCGGCCAAGGAGGTCGGCCACTCGCTCGACATGCCTGTCTTCCACCTGCCCCAGCTCGTCGGGCTCGCGCTCGGGGCCACGCCCGAGGAGCTGGGGCTGCCGCGGCATGCGGTCGATACTACCCCGGTGGTGGCGCGGCTCGCCCGCGCCTAGCGCGCTTCGGCGGGCCCGGTCAGGGCGAGGAGGCGCCGCTCGGCGCCGTCCGAGCCCGCATCGCCCCACTCTTGGACAGTAGGGCCTTCGCGCCGGCGCCCTGGGTCACGAACAGGTGCATCCGGTCGCACATCGACCGGAAGTACTGCGCGCTGGAGCCCTCGTAGGTGTGCCGGAGGTGCTCCTCGAGCCGGTCGTCGGGCAGGCTCGGGTCGACCTGCGGGGTGAACATGCACTCGAACACGAGGAAGCGATCGCCGTCCAGGTCGATGCGGTCCGACTCGGCGGCGCCGCAGAACGGGCAGTGCAGCACGACGGGCGCGACTCGAAGAGCGTTGATAGACCTATCGTCGGAGCGGAAGGAGGAACGGCGCTCGGGGGCCCGCGGGTAGACGCGTGACCGGCCGGTTCACCGGGCGCTAAGAACCCCGGTCCCGGTGCGACGGCCAGGCGAGCCATGATCCGAATCGCGATCATCATCGGCAGTACCCGACCGGGACGAGCGGGCGAAGCGGTCGGTCGGTGGGTGTACAACTACGCGAGCACCCGAACCGACGCCGAGGTCGAGCTCGTCGACCTCAAGGACCACCCGCTACCGTTCCTCGATGAGGCAATGCCCCCCTCGCTCGGACAGTACTCCAAGGAGCTCACGAAGGCCTGGGCGAAGAAGATCGCGTCGTTCGATGCGTTCGTCTTCGTCATGCCGGAGTACTATCACGGGATCTCGGCCGTGCTGAAGAACGCCATCGATTTCCTCTACGCCGAGTGGAACAACAAGGTCGCCGGCTTCGTGAGCTACGGCAGCGCCGGGGGGGCCCGAGCGGTGGAGCAGCTCCGGACCGTGATGGCCGAGCTGCAGGTGGCGACGGTCCGCGTGCAGGTGCTTATGCCGATGGCGACGGACTTCGAGAACTACCGGAACTTCAAGCCCCAGCCGCAGAGGCTCGACCCGCTGAGGTCGATGCTCGACCAGCTCGTCTCATGGGGGACCGCTCTGCGCTCCGTTCGGGCGTCCACGGGCTAAGCGAAGGGGCCCTTCGTGGGGCTGAAGACGGGTCGGCCGTCCAGGGCGAGGTCCGGGCGGTCCGAGCTTACAGGGCTCGCCACCTAGGCTTCGGCGCGCTTCGGGGACTAATCGATGTAGCCGAGCGAGCGCAGCCGTTCCTTGAGGCGGGCTTCCTCCTCGGGCGTGAACGGCACTTCCGCCGTCGACTCGGAGAGCCGGGAGAGGACGAAGGTCACGAACTCGTCCAGCGAGGCGAAGCCCGTCCCGTGCAGCTTGGCCTCGAGGGCGGCGGCGACCGACTCCGGCACCTTGAGGAGCCGGCTCGGGCCGGGTTCGTCCGTCATGCGCGCCGTGGGTAGCCGGTCACCCGATAAAACGGACGTCGGTTCTACTCCCACTCGATCGTCGCCGGCGGCTTGTCGGTCACGTCGTACAGCACCCGCGTGACCTGGCCCGCGAGCTCGCGGGTGATCCGTTCGGAGATCCGGCGCAGCAGCTCGGGCGGAAGAGCGAGCGCGGTCGCCGACATCGCGTCGATGGACTCGACCACCCGGACGCTCACCGCCTCGCCCCGGACCCGGTTGTCGCCGAGGACGCCGACCGTCGGCGAGGCGAGCAGCACGGCGAAGTACTGCCACGGCCGCGGGATCGTGCCGGCACTCACCGCGGCCTCGACCTCGCTCTCGACCACGGAGTTCGCGCGGCGGCAGAGGTCGAGCCGCGCGGCGGTCACCGGTCCCGGGACCCTCACGGCGAGGCCGGGGCCGGGGAAGGGCTGGCGGTCCGGCTCGGGCACCTTGAGCTCCCGAGCGAGCTCGCGTACTTCGTCCTTGTACAGGTCGCGCAGGGGCTCGACGATGCGGAGCGCCACGTCCGCCGGGATCCCTCCCACGTTGTGGTGCGTCTTGATCGTGTCGCGGAGCGCGCCCCCGCTCTCGATCCAGTCGGGCGCGATCGTGCCTTGGATGAGGACGCCGGCGCCCCGGCGGCGCGCCTCCTCCTCGAACAGGCGCACAAAGGCGTGACCGATGCGCCGTCGCTTCTCCTCGGGGTCGCCGACGCCCTCGAGCGCGGCAAGGAAGCGGGGGGCCGCCGGAGCGAGCTCCCAGGCGAGTCCGCTTTCCTGAAAGAACCGACCGACCCGGTCGACCTCGCCGAGACGAAGAAGTCCGGTGTCGACGAAGATGGCGTGCGCCCGCTCCCCCAGCGCCTCCTGCGCGAGGACGGCCGCGACGGTCGAGTCGATGCCGCCGCTGGCGGCAACGATGGCCGGTCCCGGGACCTCCGCGCGGAGCCGCTCGATGGCCTCGGTGTGGAAGCGAGCGGGGTCCTTCATCCGGCCCCGGCGCGGACCGGCGTCGCCGGTTCCTCGCGCCATTTCGCCCGGTAGGCGGCGAGGCGGCCGGCGAGCCCGGCGTCGGTGAGCGCGAGGATGTGCGCGGCGAGGAGCGCCGCGTTCTCGGCGTTGTCCAAGCCCACGGTCGCCACGGGCACCCCGGGTGGCATCTGAGCGATCGACAGGAGGCTATCCAGCCCCAGCCCGCGGTTGAGCGGCAGCCCGATGACCGGTTTGAGGGTCCGCGCGGCCACGGTGCCCGGGAGCGCGGCCGAGAGGCCGGCGATGGCGATGAACACGTCGACGCTCGGGTCGGCCACGAGGGCGTCCACCCGCTCGGGCGTGCGGTGCGCGCTCGCCACGTGCACGATCGCGGGGACGCCGAGCGACTCCAACCGGGTGCGGGCCTTCTCGGCGAACTCGAGGTCGGACTTGCTGCCGACGAGGATGGAGACCTTCACGTCGCGTGGACCCGAGGCGATTCCAAAAGCTTGCTGGCCCTCGGCAGGGGCAACCCCCAAGTGGTCCGGGTACCCTCGCCGGCGTGCCTCCCCGCCGACTCGGTACCGGCCGGTTCCGACGGTGGTTGGGCACCCACCTGGCCGGTGACCCCGACTCCGGCGACCGGGTGCTCCGGCGCCTGCTGCACCTCGCCGCCGCCCTCGCGGCCGTCTACTACCTCGTCCCACCCGTCGTCACGCCCGGGGTCACCCGGGCCGGGCTGCTCCTGGCCGTCCTGGTCGTGGTCCTGGCCCTCGAGGCGGCCCGCCTCGCCGGGTGGATCGAGCTCCCGGGTCTGCGCGTTCACGAGGCCCACCGGCCGGCGAGCTTCGTCTATTTCGGGATCGCGATCGTCGTCGTCCTCCTTGCGGTGCCCGAGCCCTACGCGCTGGTCGCTATCCTGGGCGCCGCTTGGGTCGACCCGCTCATCGGCGAGCTGCGGAGCCGGCCGTCGCGGTCCCGGGCCTACCCCGTACTGCCCGTCGGCGCGTACGCCGCCATCGCGTTCCTGCCGCTGTGGTGGCTGGGCCACTTCAGCGTGTGGGTGGCGTTACTCCTCGCGCTCGGCTCGGCCGGGCTCGCCGTGGCGGTCGAGTCGCCCCGGCATCACCACGTGGACGACGACCTGCTGATGACGCTCGTACCGGCGGCGGCGCTCTGGATCGCCGGTAGCCTGATCGGCCGGATCACATGATGGGCGTGAGCCGCGTGTGCGGCGGGCCCTTCTCCGGCTCGACCGAGATCGCGTAGATCCGGGTCCGCGGCCGGATGCCGTAGATGCACGGCGCGTTGTCGATGTTGATGATCCGGAAGTAGGTGTCCATCATGTTGAGCGTCTCGCTCGACATGAGCAGGCCGGGCTTGAGCAGCCCGATGCCGAGGTTGTCGGCCAGTCGGGCCCGCTGGACGCCGTGGAAGTACATCCGGATGGCCGCCTGATCGCCCATCAGGCTCTCCAGCGTGTCGAAGGCGGTGTACTCCAAGATGGGCTTCTGCTCCGGGCCCCGCGCCGCCCGCTCGGCGGCGACCATCGCCTTCATCGCCTCGTCGCGGCCGAAGCGCGCCATCGGAACGATGTAGCTCTCCTCGGTCTCGCTCGCGGTGTAGTCGGCGATCCGGACCCGGGTGTCGAACAGGTGCGCCGGGGTGTTGTGCGTGATCGAGCCGCGCAGCTTGTCGTGGCTCTCGCCGGCGGCGAGGATGGCGATCATGCCGCGGCTGTGGGTCAGGAAGTTGAGGAAGGTCGGCAGGAAGAGCATGTAGTAGTCGTCGATGCCGACGTTGACGTCGATCTCGAAGGCGTTGAAGCTGCCGCGCCGGTAGCCGCCGCCGAGCAGGTGGTCGAAGTCGGGGATGCCGGTCGAGTAGAACCGCTCGGGGTCCGGCACCGGGCTCCAGCCCTGGCTCGAGGACTGGCCGTGGTCGGGGACGGCCACGCCGAGCGCCTCGAACCGGCCGCCGGCGAGCGTGATCGCGTAGCGCGGCCGACCGATGGCCGTGGCGCGGAGCTTTTCCAGCCGCATGTGGCGCACGCGCCGCTCGTCGAGCTCCTCGCGGACGAAGGAGAGGAGCCCGTCGACGAGATACTCGATCCCGCCGGCCTCGGGCTTTTCGAGGATCATCACCACGTTGGTGTTGGAGTTCTCGACGAGGTCCTTCTGCAGGGCCATCACGAACTCTTCCATCTCGAGTCCGTACTTGTGGGTCACACCCTCGAGCGAATCGATGACGAGCAGCGACTTCTCCGGCAGCGCGCGCTCGATCCGGTTGTAGATGTTCTCCATCTCCGGCATCGGGTTGCGCCGGAGCAGGGCGACCAGGTGCGTGCGGTCCACGCGGGTGGGTGGACCGTGCTCCTCGGTGAAGGTCCGCATGACCTCGCGGGCCGCGGCGATCTTCTTCTGCTCGCTCTCGGGCAGCTCGGGGGTCGCGGCGCCGCCGCTGCCCCGGACGGCCTCGAGGAAGAGCTTGCCGGCGTCCAGGATGCGCGCGCGCATCTCGGTCGCCTTGAGCCAGGGGAACTGCCGGTACAGCGCCTCGTCGCCGACGCGGGTCGACAGGTAGTACGACTGCGCGGGTCGACCGACCTTTTCCAGGAGCTCGAGCCCGAAGGTGGTCTTGCCGGTGCCGGCCCCGCCCTTGACGATCAGCGACCGGCCGCCGCGGCCGGAGAGAAACTCGATGACTTCCGGCGGGACTCCACCCAGACGACCCCCGTCGTTCGCGTTCACGTTACCTCGGAGTGACTCCCACTGATGGGAGGTTCGGCGTCCCCCGGGAGGGCTGCCAAGCGCAAACAGGTGGCGACGGGAAGGTAAACCTTTCGTTCCGTATCGGCACGCGTTGCGCGCATCAGCGCCCGACCGCCGCCGTCGCCTGCGCCTCGGCCGCTTTTCGACCCGCTTCCAGCGCGCGCTCGAGCGCGGCGCCGGGCTCGCCCTTGGCGGTGGCGACGCTCGGGTTCCCTCCGCCCTTGCCGGAGAACTCCGGGAGCATGGCCGCGAGCACGCGCGCCGCGTCCACCTGGGGCGACGACGATCCCACGATCGCGCGGCCCGTCTCCTCGGCCTCGCTCACCAGGACCGCGACCCGGCCGCTCGTCCGGGTGAGCCGGCGGCACAGCTCCTGGAGCTGCTTCACATCGAGCGGGACGCGCGCCGCGAGGACGCGCACGCGATCCGGCTCGGTCTCGGGGCTCGCGCCCCCTTCGAGCTCGAAGGCGAGCGACTCGAGGTCGCTCTTG
>DASYZY010000104.1:0-2856 GCA_035945735.1 Thermoplasmata archaeon | reverse complement strand
CCGGACCAGTCCGGCTCGTGGGCCGGCCTCGCGGTGTAGGAGTGCCAGCGCGCGAAGCATGGCCGAGAGGATCCGGAGGGTCACGAGGCCCCGACCTCGGTCGCGTAGCGGCGCAGGATTCCCATCGCCCGTCGAAGATTGGTACGCGAGTTCGCGAACGAGAGGCGGAGGTGGCCCGCGCCGAGCGAACCGAAGGCGTCGCCGGGTGTGCTGATGAGGCCGCGTTTGAGGAGGTCCCCGGCCACTTCGGGCGCGCTCCCCGGCCAGTCGAACTTCGGGAAGGTGTAGAACGCCCCCGCCGGCGGGCGGCAGTGCAGGCCCGGTATCCGGTTGAGCTCGCGGCTGATGTACGCCCGGCGGGCCCGGAACTCGGTCACCATCGCGCGGGTGGCCTCGAGAGCGTCGGAGAGGCCCACCAACGCGGCCGACTGGGCCGGCGTGGACGGGCAGGCGATCAGGTGGTAGCTCACCTTGTTGATGTCCGGCGCGAGCCCCTTCGGCGCGACGACGAACCCGAGCCGCCAGCCGGTCATCGCGAACATCTTCGAGAAGGAGTGCACGACGACCACTCGGTCGCTCTTGCCCCAGAACGACGTGAACTTCCCCTCGTAGACCATCCCCTCGTAGACCTCGTCGGAGACGATGGCCAGCCCGTTCGCTTCGGCGAAGTGGACGAGCCGGTCGACGGTGGCTGGCGAGAAGACACCGCCGGTCGGATTCGAGGGAGAGTTCACCACGATCGCCCGGGTTCGGGGCGTGACGCGCTGTTCGAGCGCGTCGAAGTCGGGCTGGTACCCGTACGATTCGTCCAGGGGGTACGGCACGCCGACCGCCCCCGCGAGCCGAGCATGGGGGGCGTACAGGACGAATCCGGGGTCCGGGATCAGGACCTCGTCGCCATTCTCATAGAGCGTCAGGGCCGCCGCGACGAGCCCCTCGGAGCCGCCCGCGGTCACGATCACGTTGTCTCGGCTCACCTCCGGGTCGAGTGCCCGGTAGCGGGCGGCGATCGCTTCCCGGAGCGCGGGTAGGCCGGCCGAGGGCCCGTAGTGGTTCTGCCCATGGCGGACCGCCTCGCACAGTGCCTCCATGATGGCGGCCGGAGGGTCGAAGTCGGGCTCGCCCAGCCCCAGGTTGATGGCGTCGGGCGGAGCGGCCTCGAACATCTTGCGGATCCCCGAGATCTCGATATCGCGGACCCGCTGCGATACCATCGCGCGTCCGACCGGGGCTGCCGACATAACGGTTGTCTCGTCGGAGCGGCTGCTCGACGAGAGAGTTCGAGGAGCCCGCACCGGACGGCGAAACCCCCTTGTATCCGGGGGCCCAGCGCCCAGCGGGCGAGATGTCGGTCAGCGTGGTCGTCGGAGCGCAGTACGGCGACGAGGGGAAGGGCCGGATCACCGATTTCCTCGCGGAGGGCGCGACCTACGTCGTGCGAACGGGGGGCGGTCCGAACGCCGGCCACACCATCCAGATCGGGGAGGAAAAGGTCGTGCTCCACCAGCTTTCTTGCGGCGTCCTCCGGGCCGGCGCGACGAGCGTCTGCGGGCCGGGGATGAACATCGACCCGTTCGCGCTCGAGGAGGAGATCGCCGAGCTCGACCGCCGGCATCTGCTGAAGGGCGACATCCTGGTGAGCGAGCGCGCGCACGTCATCCTCCCGCTCCACCGTATCGAGGACGAATGGGAGGAGGCGCTGCGGTCGAGCCGATCGGGCGGGTCCGCGATGGGCACAACGGGACGAGGGATCGGGCCGAGCTACGAGGACCGATACGGTCGCTGGGGCCTTCGCTTCGGTGACCTGACGCACCCGGAGCGCCTTCGCTCTCGGCTCGAACTCCTCTACGCGCGCAAGCGGCAGCTCGAGCATCTTCCGCCCATCGAGGAGCTCTCTGCTCAGCTCGCGGAGGTCGGCGGCCGGCTCGCGCCGCGGATCACCGAGACCGAGCCCCGCCTCTGGGACGCGATCGCACAGAAACGCAAGGTGATCCTCGAAGGCGCCCAGAGCGCGCTCCTCGACATCGACTTCGGCTCCTACCCGTATGTGACGAGCTCCCATCCTACCGCCGCCGGCGCGCTCATGGGAAGCGGAATCCCGCCGACCGAGCTCGATGAGGTCGTGGGCGTGCTGAAGGCCTACTCGACCCGGGTCGGCGAGGGCCCCTTTCCCACGGAGGGCACCGAGGCCGAGGCCGAGTACTTGCGGCGAGAAGGACAGGAGCACGGGGCGACGACCGGACGTCCCCGTCGATGCGGGTGGCTCGACCTCGTGCTGCTCCGGTACGCCGTGCGGCTCAACGGGTTCACTTCGCTCGCGGTGACCAAGGTCGATACGCTGGGAGGGCTCGAAGAGGTGCCGGTCGCCATCGCCTATGAGTCCCCGACCGGAGAGCAGCTCGACTGGCCGCCCGCCGCCGCCGAGGAGCTGGCGAAGGTCCGGCCCGTCTATCGCCGGTTGGAGGGGTGGCCGAAGATCACCTCGCGTCTGCGCGACCGCCTGCACCGCGAAGGGGTCCACGCGCTCCCGTCGGCGCTCCGGCGATTCCTGGAGTTCATCGAGGAGCGCACCCAGGTCCCGGTCGAATGGGTGGGTCACGGCCCTCGGCGAGAGGAGACGCTCTGGCTCGGGCGCGGCCGTGACGCCTCGAGGCTTCGCGCGCTGGAGAACTGGGCGCCCTGATGGGGGCTTCGTCGGAGCGCGAGCGACCGAGCTCTGAGTGACCTTCGTGGCCAGACCCCGAGCCGCGCTCGACCTCGAGCGGGCCGAATCGTAGTTGGTGAGAAGAAGCGACTCCGAGTTGACGGGCCAGCGGGTGAGGAGTTATCCGCGGGTACGAATGGGAAAACCGGGCT
>DASYZY010000103.1:0-5270 GCA_035945735.1 Thermoplasmata archaeon | reverse complement strand
CCGCGTGCTGCGCGTTCGCGCGGGAGCGCCGCCGTCGGGCGAATCCGCGGACCGGTACTACGCCTGGTTGCGCACCGAGTTCGACAACATCGCCGACGACTACGACCACCACATCACGGACAACCGGATGAACCTCCTCCTGCGCAACCGCTCGCTGGCCCGTCTTCAGCCGCTGTTCGCCGGACGCGACCCCATCCTCGAGGTCGGCTGCGGGAGCGGCATGGAGACGCTGCCGATGCTGCGCGCCGGGCACCAGATGACGGTGGTCGACATCTCCGACCGCATGCTCGACGTGGTGCGCGCCAAAGCGGACCGGGCCGGGGCGGCCGAGCGGCTGCACGCCGTGCTCTCCCGGGCGCGCGACCTCGAGACGCTTGCCGGTCCCCTCGGCCCGGCGCACTTCGCGGGAGCCTACTGTACCTACGGAGCGCTCAACTGCGAGGCCGAGCTCGAGCCCGTGGCGCGGGGGTTCGCCCGCCTCCTGGCCCCGGGAGCCCCGCTGTTCCTGGGTGTGTACAACCGCTGGTGCCTGTTCGAGCTGGTCGGCTACGGCCTCACGCTCCGACCGGAGCGGGCCTTTGGCCGCCGGGGCCACCCGGTCCGAGTGGGCGGCTCGCGCTTTTGCGTCGATGTGTACGCGTACACCCCTGACGAGGTGAAGTCGGCGTTCGCGCCATACTTCGTCCCCCGAGCCCTCGAGGGGGTGCCGGTGCTCCTCCCGCCCTCCGACCTGACGATCCACGCCGACCGGTTCGCGCGGAGGTTCGAGACGCTCGCCGGCTGGGACGCCCGGGTCGGAAGTTGGTGGCCGTTCCGTTCGCTGGGCGACCACTTCCTCCTGACGCTCGAGCGCACCACCACCCCGGTGTCCAGCAGCGGGGCTCCCGGCCGGGCGGCCTCGTGATCGCCGGTACCGCGCCCAGCGGCGAGGCCCCAGTCGATGTGCTCGTGTGCACGTTCAACTCGGCGGCCCATCTGACCGAGGTACTGGAGGCCGCTCGCCGATGCCTCCCGATCCATCGGCTGATCGTCGTCGACCGGCACAGCACCGATCGGACGGTCGAGATCGCGACGAGCTTCGGCGCCGAGGTCCATGTGGAGGAGGTCGGGCTGGGCTACGCTCGACGCCGGGCCGTCGAGCTGGCCGAGACGCCCCAGGTCCTCTTTCTCGACAGCGACGTGGTGATCCGCCGGCCGGATTTCTTGGCCCGGGCGCGCGCCCAGCTGGCGCGTCCGGGCACCGCCGCGGTGGTCGGCTGTGCCGTGGGCCACCCGTTCCTGTACGGCCTCCCGCTCTCGCTGACGCTCTTCGACCGGAGCTGGATACTCCGGGTCCGGATCCCCCCCGGGGTGCAGGGTCGGGAGACCTACTACATCCAGCGCCAAGTTCGGGAGGAGCATCGACGCGTCCGGTACGTGCCCGAGGCGTTCGAGCACTTCGGCACCTACCGCTCCTCCCCGCACTGGCCCGAGTGGCAGGGAGCCTGGGTCCGTATCACGGGCGGCGTCAGCGTGCGCGAGCTCCTGTACTCGGGCCTCGTCGTGGCGCTCCTGTTGCTGAACAGCCGGAGGCTGCGGAACATCGCCTACGCGCCCGTGTTCTACCTGAAGCTCGTCCGCGGATTCATGGCGCCCCAACGGTGGCGGGAGATGGATCGCCGTCGCGCAGCCGGCTGAACCAGGCCGGCACCGGAGCGCGCGGCATGGGCGGTCGGCGACGGCTTTAATCCCGGCGGCCTTCTCGACGGTTCGAGAGAATGCGGACGGCGGTCGAGAGGCGGGGATCGGTACTGCGCATAGAGATTCGTCGGCCCGAGCGCCGCAACGCGCTCGATGTTCCCGAGTTCCGGGAGCTGCGCCAGGCGCTCGAGCGCGCCCACCTCGACAGCACGGTGCGGGCGGTCATCCTGACCGGTCAGGGCGAGGCGTTCTGCGCCGGCGGGGACGTGGCGGCGATGGCCGCTGCCTCCCAGGAGGGCCGACTTCCGCAGTTCTTCCACGAGCTCACCGGCGAGCAGGAGCTCTCGGTCCGGGAACTGGTGAGCATGCCGAAGCCGGTCGTCGCGGCGCTGCCGGGCGTCGCCGCCGGCGGTGGCTTCGCCCTCGCCCTCGCCGCGGACTGGCGCATCGGAGCGACCGGAGCCTTCCTGCTGCCCGCGTTCCCTGGGCTGGGCGCCGTGCCCGACGGGGGTCTCACCTACTTCCTGCCCCACTTCCTCGGCGTGGGGCTGGCTCAGGAGATCCTGTTCTCGAACGCGCGGATCGAGTCGGGCCGGGCGCGGGAGCTCGGGCTGCTGCACGAGATCGTGCCGCCCGGGGAGCTCGAGGCGCGCGGCTGGGACCGGGCGCAGGAGCTGGCCGAGGGGCCGACCTTCGCCTACGGATGGATGAAACGGCTGGTCGTCTCGGCGTTCGGAGGCAGCCTGGACACCCAGATGATGCTCGAACGGCGCGGCGCCGTCGAGGCCGCCGCCCGCCCCGAGCTGGCCGAAGGCATCGAGGCGTTTCGCGCGAAGCGCCGGGCGCGATTCCATCCGGAGCCGACAGGCTGAGCCGAGGGTCCGGCGCGTGCCAGTCCCGGCGGGCGCCGGGGCCCGTCCCTCGACGTAAAATCGTCTCCCGGCGCGCGTCACCGTCGCGCGCGTCCGGGGACTCTTAAATACGCACTCGGGGTAGAACGGCGGCTCACCGCGAGCCGACGGAGGAAGGTCCATGGACAGCACGGTTCTGTTCCTGACCTTCGTCGGGATCGCGGCGGTTTTCGGCGTCGGTTCCGTCGTCGCCAACCGGGGCCTGGGCGCGAAGCCGCGGCGCAGCTACCTCCAGGCGCTCACCTACGAGTGCGGCCAGGAGCCGGAGGGCGAGGCGCAGATCGACTTTCCCACCCAGCACTACACGTTCGCGATCGTCTTCGTGGCCGTGGACGTGATCGGCTTCCTGCTGGCCCTGTGGGGGCTCACCTTCCGAAGCCTTCGGGCGAGCTGGATGCCCACGCTGTTCGCGTTCGGATTCACGGCGCTCGTGCTCGCGGGCATCTACTACGCGCTCAGCGGCGAGCGGAGGTGGGTCGTATGAGCGCCCCGGCCGCCGCCCGTCCGGCGACCGCTCCGGCCGCGCCGGAGTTCCCGATGGTCGACCAGCCTGCGGTTCCGTTCGTCGAGATCGAGACGCTCCGCGCCCGAGAGTTCGTCCCGGCGGCGAAGGAGGCGCTCGGTTCGATGCTCGCCGAGCAGGCGCAGGGCAAGCTCATCCGGCCGCTGTTCAACTGGGCCGGCCGCAACTCGCTGTTCCCGCTCCACTGGGGGCTCGCCTGCTGCGCGATCGAGTTCGCCGCCGCCTTCGGCGCGCGGTGGGATGCCGAGCGCTTCGGCGTCGTCCCGCGCTCCTCCCCCCGCCAGTGCGACCTCCTGATCGTGAACGGGACCGTCACCTGGAAGGTCGCCCACAAGCTCATCGCGCTCTACGAGCAGATGCCGGAACCCAAGTGGGTCATCGCGATGGGCAACTGCGCGACCGGCGGTGGCCCGTTCCGGACCGCCTACTCGGTCGTGCCCGGCGTCGACAAGCTGGTCCCGGTCGACGTCTACATCGCCGGCTGCCCGCCCCGTCCCGAGGCGCTCCTCGACGGGATCCTCCGCCTCGAACACCTGATCCAGGAGCGGAAGGAGTAGCGCGCCCCGGGCGCGGAGGGCAGGTCGATGGAGGCGCCGGAGATATCCAAGCGGCTCGGCGACCGGTTCCCGGGCGCGGTGGTCGAGCCGTTCGCGGGAAGCGCCGGTCGTATCCGGTTCCCCGCCCCGCTCCTCCTCCGGCTCGCCACTGAGGTCCGCGACGCGCTCGGCTTCGACCACCTCGCGCAGGTCGGGGGGATCGACTGGGTCGACGAGCGCGAGGTGTTCTACACGCTCTGGTCGGACCGGGAAAAGCAGTACCTGTTCCTGTCGACCCGCGTGCCGGCGGCCGCTCCCCACCTCGACAGCGTCACCTCCGTTTACCCGGCCGCGAACTGGCACGAGCGCGAGACCTGGGAGCTGGTCGGCATCTCCTTCGACCACCATCCGGACCTCCGGCCTCTCCTCACGCCGACCGGCTACCAGTTCCACCCGCTGCTGCGTTCCTTCCGGCTCCACGAGCCGGAGGAGCTGGAGGTCAAGGTCCGCGATGTCTGAGATGTGGATCAACATGGGGCCGCAGCACCCCATGACGCACGGGCTGTGGAACCTGCGCGTGAAGATCGACGGCGAGCTCGTGCTCGACGTCGACCCCGAGATGGGCTACCTGCACCGGGGGATCGAGAAGATCTCCGAGGACCGGCACTACAACGAGATCATCACCCTCATGGACCGGACCTGCTACGTCGCCGGGATCGCCTGGGAGCACCTGTACATCCAGGCGGCCGAGAACGCCCTGCACGTCACCCCGCCCGAGCGCGCGCTGTGGATCCGGATGCTCTCCGAGGAGTTCCAGCGGATCGCCTCGCACCTGATGTGGTATGCGGCGTTCGTGCAGGACATCGGGCTGATGAGCCCGTTCCTGTACGGCATGCGGGACCGGGACCTGGTCCTCGACCTCTTCCAGAGCTACACCGGCGGGCGGCTCACCTACGAGTTCATGCGGGTCGGCGGGGTCCGCAACGACCTCCCGCCCGGCTTCACCGACCAGGCCCGGAAGGTCTGCGACTGGCTCATGGACCGGTACGTGGAGTACGACCGGCTCTGCCTCGGCTCGGACATCTTCCACCGCCGTTGCGACGGGCTCGGCGTGCTCAGCGCGGCGGATTGCATCCGCTACGGGGTGACCGGGCCGATGCTCCGGTCGGCCGGCGTTCCGCGGGACCTGCGCAAGGACCGCCCCTACGCGGCCTACGGCCAGGTCGACTTCGACGTCGCCGTCGCCAAGGAGGCCGACGTGACCGGCCGCTACCTCGTCCGGATGGAGGAGCTGCGTCAGTCGGTCCGGATCCTGCGTCAGGCGCTCGACTGGCTCGACAAGAACCCGGGCCGCGTGATGGCCGAGAACGTGCCGCGCTGGATGGGCGCGCCGTACGCGCCGGTGGGGCGCGAGGGCTACCTGCTCAAGCGCCAGTACCCGAAGGGCGTCGGCTTCTCGGCGATCGAGGAGCCCCACGGCGAAGCGCTCGCCTACGTCGTCAACGAGGGCGGCGAGCACCCGTACCGCGTGAAGCTCAAGTCGCCGGTGTTCGTCAACATCTCCGCGGCGCACCACTACCTCGTCGGCTACCGCGTCGCCGACATCCCGCCGATCATGGG
>DASYZY010000102.1:0-2103 GCA_035945735.1 Thermoplasmata archaeon | reverse complement strand
GAAGGTGCCCGACGTGTTGAGGAGGGTGTCGAACGCCGGTGCCGGCAACACACCGGCGGGCTCGCCGGCGACGCCCGAGCTCAGGTTGGCGTCCTGCTCGACGGTGACGAATGTCGGCGAGTACAGGTGCGCTGGAGTGTCGGCGCAGGCCGAGGCGCTCGCCGCGGCGGGGCAATCGGTGAGGACGGGACTCCCCGAGTACACGCCGAATCCTCCCGAGCTCGCACCCAAGGCGCTGAGCCCGAACACGCTCATCCCGGCGAAGGCGGGGACGAGGATCCACTGCGGCACCTGGTCGGGCACCTGGTTCTGGTTCGCGGAGTCGACCTCGCAGTTGGTGACAGCCGACGCGGCCGTCGCGCTCGGATAGAAGCTCAGGAGCGACGGCTCGCAGTTCTCGGCGCCGGTGAAGTTGAGCGTAACGACGGCGCCGCCGGCGAACCCTGCGGCGAACGGCGGCGGGGTGTGCGAGGGGGCTCGCATCGATGCGAACGGACCGACCTTGCCGACGTAGAGCCCGGCTAGCGCGACTGCCACGACGACGACGAGGGCGACGGCCACGAGAAGGCCTCGCTTCACCGGCGACTTCGCGGCGGCGGTAGGGGGAGAGGCGTCCATGTCCGAAAACCGGCGGACGGATAGTTAAGGTCGCACGAGCAGAACGGGGGGCCCGTTGGTGCGACGACGCAAGCTCCGTTGGTGCAAGCACGCACCGGGAGTGGCGCCGGACCTAGGCGGTCGACGGCTCAGTGGTTCTTCTCGATACGCTCGAGGAGCTCGCGGGCCAGGCGCTCGCCCTTCACTGTCAGTCGGTACACGCGCAGCCGGCGACTCGCGCCGCGCACGTGGCGCACGTCCTGAGTAAGGTACCCCGAGTAGAGCATGCGGCGCAGGACGTTGGACAGCAGGCTCTGCTGGGTGTCGAGCGAGTCGGTCATCCCAGCCTGGGTGAAGCCGGGCGTCGCCACCTCGTCGTCGCCGAGCCGCCCCTGACCATACAGGTGCAGGAGCACGCGCTGGGAGAGCCGAAGGGCATTGGCCTCCTTGGCCTGCTCCTCCGGAGCCGGGGCGGGCGCCACCGGAGCTTCTCCGACAGTCGGCTCCTTGGGGGCGGGCAGCGCCGGAAGCGACGGGACGCCCGTCAGCAGGGCGAGCTCGCTGATCGTCGGCGGAGGAAGCGGCCGGATCGGCTCGCCAGGTTCCGGCGGGACATGCTCGAGGTAGAGCGACTCACCGCTGACCGGCTCGTTGCCGCGGTAGGCGAAGCCCTCGGGAAGCAGCGGAGCGGTATCGTCGGAGTCCAGCTCGTCGGTCTCCTCCATGCGCCGAGCCTCGTCGCCGCGCCCGGCCCCCGAGGCGCCGGTGGGAACCGCGTAGAGCAGCGCCGCGCCGATCATCGCCGCGAGCGCCCCGGCAGTGGCCGAGATGGGGTCGACCGTGGGCGGTGCCGAGGTCGCGTGAACGGGGGCGGCGGCGCTGACGTTCACGAAGACGATCGCGTGCGCACTGTCGCCGGCGCTGTCGAAGACCGTGAAGTTGGCCGAGTACGTGCCGGGGAGGCTGAACTGGTGGGTGGTGTTCCAGCCCACCGAGTCGGTCCCATCACTGAAGCTCCAGAGCTCCGAGGTGTAGGTGCTGCTGCCGCCGGCGGCCGATCCGCTGAACGCGATCAGCGCCGGCGCGGAGGCCTGGATCGGGTGGGCGGCGGCCTGGGCGGTGAGCTGCGGCGGGTCGGCCATGACGACCACCGCGCAGCTCCCGGTCCGGATGCCCGAGCTGACCTTGACCGTCGCGGGATAGCTTCCGACCCCGTTGTAGCGGTGGGTGGGATGGAGGAACTGCATGCCGGTGCCCAGGTAGGCCGGGCTGCCGTCGCCGAAGCTCCAGTTCACGGCCGGATTGGTGCTCCAGTTGACCTCGAGCGAGAAGCTGACCAGGAGCGGGACGGGTCCCTGGGTCACCGACGCCTGCAGGTACATGTCGGACGAGCAGAGCGCAACGGGCGCCGAGGAGCCGGACGCCGGGACGCTCAGCAGCAGTACCGCCGCCGCCGACAGCGCGACGCTGCCCGAAAAGAGCGAGACGATCGTCCGCTGAAGCGAT
>DASYZY010000101.1:0-2704 GCA_035945735.1 Thermoplasmata archaeon | reverse complement strand
GGGCCTCGACGGGCCCGACCGCGCGGCCCGAGGCCCTCGCGAGGACGGCCTGCCAGTAGGTCACGGGCGTCGGCCGATCCCGCGCGCGGTCGAACTCGGTGTCGGCCCATCGGACGGCCTCGGAGAGCGGTTCGGGATCGGCGGGGACGTCGACCTGGTGGGCGAGATGGGAGAACTCCTCGTAGTCTCGGTCCTCGACGAGGGTCCCGTGCAGGTCGAAGAGGACGGCCCGGAACCTCCGCCATCCTTGCCCCGCCGTGCGCCGCATGGACCATCGCCACTTCGCCATCCGACTTCAACCTCTCTCGAACGGCCTCCCTCTAGGCGACGGACACCGAGTGGATGTCCGTGTGCCTCAGCAGGATCGCCCGCGCGATCTTGAGGTTCTTGCCGGCCTTGCCGATCGCCCGCGCCTTCCAGGCCGGGTCGACGGTGACCGTGGCGTGCCGACCCTTCCCCTTCGGGGCGATCTCGACGCTCCTCGGGCTGAACGCGAAGAAGATGTTCCGCACCAAGGACTCCGGTTCGACGGAGTACTCGACGACCTGGATCTCCTTCTTCAGCATCCCTTTGAGCTGCTCGACGACGGCCCCGCCGGGGCCGACCGCCCGGTGGACCTCGCCGGGGAGCACGAGGTAGACGAGCTTGTCCTCCGCCTCGAAGCAGTCCTTCACCCGGGCGCCCGTGCGCTCCTCGAAGAGGCGGATGTAGCCCAGGGTCTCCGTGTCGAAGGCGATCTCGCCCACGGTCCCCGGCCCTCGGCGAGCTCGGCGGACCGGGTCCGCCTAGGCGCCCGACTCCAGGGTGAGGATGGCCGACGAACCGGGATCGAGTACGGCGAGGGCGCTGATCGGGTACGGTCGCCCGCACGCCGCCCCCAGCTCGAGGGCGGTCCCCTCGTAGTGGTAGATCGGGATCTTGCCGATCTTCGTCCCCTTGACGAGCTCCGATTTGGGACAGCTCTTCGAGACGATGACGAGGCGCGCCTTCTTCGCCTCGGCGCTCGCCATGGTCTCGTTGACGCCGATCTTCACGACGCCGGTCTCGAGGGCGACCTTGAGGGCGTGGGCGAGGTCCATCGACTACGCCTCCGGGACCTCGGCGGCCGCGGCCTTCGCGATGGAGGGGATGGGTCGGTAGACCAGGTTGACCGCCCCCGTGCCAAGGGTGATCGGCTGGCCGACGATGATGTTCTCGGCGACGCCCTTCAATTCGTCGACCTCGCCGGTGATCGCGGCCCTCAGGAGGTGGGCCGCCGTGATCTCGAAGGCGGCGCGGGCGAGCACGCTCGTCTTCTTCCCCGAGATCCCGTGCCGTCCGATGGCGCGGATGTCGCCCTCGTTCGTCATCACATCGGAGACGAGCATCAGGTGCCGGATGTCGACGCCGAGCCCCTGCTCGGAGAGCGTCCGGGACGCCTCGAGGATGAGGGCGGCGCGGGCCGCCTCGATCCCGAAGACCTTGTAGATCTCGAAGACGGAGTTCGTGATGGTCCTCGTCGGGTCGACGCCGGGGATCTCGAGGACCCCATCGAGGTTCGACCCCTCGGTGTAGATCACGTACTCGTCCTTCTCCTTCTTGATGAGGGCGCGCTTGATGCCGGTGATCCCCTTGATCCGGATCGCCTTCGCCTCCTCGCTCGCCTCGAGGAGCTTCTTGAACGGCATCTCCTCCGTCGGCTCCTCCGGCTTCTTGGAGGCCGGCGCCTCGGCCAGGTGGATCTCGAACGGACGGCTCTCACCGGAGCCGGACCCGTCCTTCAGGACGAACTGCTTCGGATCGATCCCCTCCTGGAGCGCCCGCTCCAGGTCGGCCCGTTTGACCCCGCGGGCCTGCATGAGGGCGGCCTGCGGACTGACGATCACCGTGAGCTCCTCGACGACGGTGCCGATGCTCGCGACGTCGGGGACGGTCGTCACCTCGATCTGGAGGGCGATCTTCTCGACGGCCTCGCGGTCGGCCCGCACCTTCTTCTCGGCGTGGACGGTCATCATCGGCGTCGACGGGACCCGTCGGGCGTCGACCAACTCGATGAGCCTCGGCAGGCCGAGCGTGACGTTCATCTCGGCGACCCCGGCGTAGTGGAACGTTCGCAGGGTCATCTGGGTCCCGGGTTCGCCGATCGACTGGGCCGCGATGATCCCGACGGATTCGTGGGCGTCGACCTCGGCCCGCTTGAACCGCTTGACCACCTCGCGGATCACCTTCGTCCCCTCGGCCGGACCGACCTTGAGCGAGCGGAGCTTGCGCGCGAGCTCGCCGGTGAGCGAATCGGGGAGCCTCGTCCCCTCCTCCCGGGCGATGTCGGCGATGCGGTCGGTGAGCTTCTCCCCGGGTTCGGGCGCCTTGCGCTCCTCGGTCATGGTCCGATCACTCCCCTCCCAGGTCCGGGCCTTCCTCGGTGGAGCCGAACTCCTCGGTCTCCTCCTCCTCGGCCTCCTCCTCGAGCTGGGCCTCGGCGAGCAGGTCCATCTCCTCCTCGGTCACGGGCGGCGCACCGGCGACGGCGCCGACGCCGTCCTCGAGGCGCGCGCGGCGACCGAGCGTCGCGGCCAGGATCTCGTCCATCGCGACCGCCTCGCCCTGGAACGAGCGGGTCGGGTCGACGGAGTCCTCGCCGTAGTGGTACTGGATGATCGTGCCGGCGGTGTTGCGGACCGTCCCGTCCTCGACGACCTTGAGGTCTTCGAGGGCGTTGATCAGA
>DASYZY010000100.1:0-4001 GCA_035945735.1 Thermoplasmata archaeon | reverse complement strand
TCGGCTTCTGCCTCAAGGCCGACGGCGACCGCTGCCACGTCGTACCCCAGAAGGAGCGCTGCTACGCGACCTTTTCTGGCGACCTCGCGCCGGCGCTCGAGGTACTCGGTGCCGAGGTCGAGCTCGCCGGCCCCGACGGCGCCCGCCGACTGCCGCTCGAGCGGCTGTACAACGCCGCGGGGGACGGGATCCAGCGGCTCTCCCTGGCTCCGGGAGAGATCCTGGTCGCCGTCCACCTTCCCCCAGCGCGGGCCGACCGGGCTTCGGCGTACCAGAAGCTCCGGGTGCGACCCTCCTTCGACTTCCCCGAGCTCGGCGTCGCCGCCGCGATCGACGGTCCGCCCGAACGGCCCGAGTCGATCCGGGTCGCGGTCGGGGGGCTCGAGACCTACCCGCGGACCTTCGATGCCGAGACCGCCGCCTTCGCCGGGGCGCCCCTGACCGAAGGGCGGACGCATGAGCTCGCCGAGCAGCTCACGCGCAAGGTGCGACCGGTCCACAACACGTTCCTGCCGCCGGATTATCGCAAGCGGATGACCGAGGTGTTCGTTCGGCGCACGGTACAGTCGGCACTCACCCGCCGAGCCGGGCAGGCGACATGAGGGCGCCCCGATTCGAGCTCGTTCCGCTCTCGCGACTGCGGGAGCACGAGGAGATCGTGCCGGCGGATGTGATCCGGTTGGTCGCGGAGCTCCGCGCCGCCGGGCAGGTCGAACATCCCCTGTGGGTCGACGACACGACGGGGGCCATCCTCAACGGCCACCACCGGTTCGCCGCGTTGCGCGCCCTCGGAGCGGCCCGGGCGCCGGCATGGGTGTTCGATTACGCCGACCCGCGGATCCGCCTGGAGCGCTGGCAGGCGGGCCCCGTGATCTCGAAGGCCGAGGTGCTGCGACGCTCGAGCGAGCGCCGGCCGTTCCCGCCGAAGACGACCCGGCACCGTCTCGAGATCGAGTTGCCGGATCGCCCGACCCCGCTCTCCGAACTGGTCGACGCGCCGCTCGAGCCCGTACCGTCGCGCCGACGGCCGGGCCGGACCTAGCCGGCCCCGACTCGGCGCTCCTCGGGGCGCGGTGCCTCCCCCCGCGCGAACCGGCCGAGCACCTCGGCCAGTAGCTCGACCTCGACCGGCCTCAGCCGGTCGCGAAGGCTCTCGGGGGTATCGCCGACCTCGACGGGCATGGAGCGCTGGGCTAGGACCGGGCCGGCATCGATCGACTCGGTCACGAGGTGAACGGTGGCGCCCGTGGTTCGCTCCCCCGATTCGAGGACCGCGCGGTGGACGCGTAGGCCGAACATGCCCTTGCCGCCGAAGTTCGGCAGCAGGGAGGGGTGCACGTTCAGTACGCGGCCCGTCCAGCGCTCGAGGAAGGACGAGGGCAGGATGGAGAGGAACCCCGCCAACACGACGACGTCGACGGCTCGCCCGCGAAGCAGGGAATCGAGCGCCGACGACCACCGCTCGGGCGGCACTCCGGCGCGAGGCAGGCTCTCCGTCGGCAATCCGGCCCGTCGGGCCCGCTCCAAGGCTCCGGCCCGGGGCCGGTCGGAGACGACGAGCGCGATCCGCGCCGGGACGGTGCCTTCGCCGATCCGTTGGCTGAGGGCGTCGAGCAGCGTCCCCTCGCCCGAGACGAGCACCCCGATCGAGAGCGCCCGCGCCATCCGACGGGCACCGGGTCCAAGCTAGAAGAACCTGGCGCGCCGACAGCCTTCGGCCGGTCTTACAGGATGACCCGGAGGTTGAGCTTCTCGGTGAGCTCCTTGTACCGGTTGCGGATCGTGACCTCGGTCACGCCCGCCACCTCAGCGACCTCGCGCTGGGTGCGGCGCTCGCCGCACTGCACGCTCGAGATGTAGATCGCGGCGGCCGCCACGCCGGTCGGGCCGCGGCCGCTCGTCAGCTCCCGCTCGGTGGCCTCCTTGAGGATCTCGTTGGCCCGGGTCTGGACCTCGCCCTTGAGCTTGAGCTCCGAGCAGAACCGCTGGATGTAATCCTGCGGCCGGGTCGGCATGAGCTTGAGCTTGAGCTCGCGGGTCATGAACCGGTAGGTGCGGCCGATCTCTTTCCGGCCGATCCGGCTCTTGCTCGCGATCTCATCGAGCGTGCGGGGTACGTTGCACTGCCGGCAGCTGCCGTACAGCGACGCGGCGACCACGCCTTCGATCGAACGGCCCCGGATCAGGTTGCGCGTGACGGCTCGGCGGTAGATCATCGCGGCCGTCTCCCGAACGTTGCGCGGGAGCGCCATCGAGCTGGCGATGCGGTCGAGCTCGGCCAGGGCGAAGGCCAGGTTCCGCTCGGTGGCGTTGCTGACCCGGATGCGCCGCTGCCACTTGCGCAGCCGGTACAGCTGCGCGCGGTTGCGGGTCGGGATCGACTTGCCGTACGGGTCCTTGTTCTTCCAGCCGATCTCGGTCGATAGCCCCTTGTCGTGGATCGTGAGCGTGGTGGGAGCGCCGGTGCGCGCGCGCTTTTCGCCCTGCTCGGCGTCGAAGGCCCGCCACTCCGGCCCTTGGTCGATCATCGCCTCCTCGAGGACGAGGCCGCACTCGTCGCAGACGAGCTCGCCCCGCTCGTAATCGCGGGTCAGGTGGGTCGAGCCGCAGTTGGAACAGCGCGTGGGCACCGCCGCCTCCGCCCGGGGCTCGGGCGGGCGGGGTGCGTTCGCGGGCCCGTCGTCGGTCGCCAGAACTCTCAGCCCCTCAGCACCGTCGCGCCCAGAAGACGGCTAGCCTCGGTCAGCCGCACCGGCCGCGCGGGCCGGAGCGAGTAGTACGGGCGCGCGACCGGCCCGAAGACCCGGACCACGCGGGCGTGGAGCGTCGGAGAGCCTGTCGTAACCGGGGAGCCTTCGGGCACCGGAGGCGTCGACGCCGCCCGGGCCGTGAGCAGTCCGCTCGGCGTGATTCCTACGATCACTGCTACGGCGGAGCCCCTCGGTTCCCCTCGGCCAGCCTCGCGAGCCAAGTGGTATAAACGACTTTCGATGCCTACTTAAGGGTTTCGAGCGACCCGGGCCCGGGCCCCTCGCCGCGGAGCGCGGGGTCGGGCCGGCGGCCTACGGCCGGGAGTTCCGGCGCGAGCGACGGGAGACCGTCCGCGCCTGGAGGTCGGAGAGCGGCTCGTTGGCCGCCTCGAGCAGCTCCGGCGGGATCTCCGAGGTGTCGAGCTCCGGCTCCTTCGGGGCCGGTCGCGGGCTCTCGCGCGCCTCGAGCCGCTCGCGGGTGAGCCGGTCGACCTCGTTCCAGAGCTCCTCGATCTCCTCCTCGGGAGTGGAGAAGCGGCGGTCCTCGGACAGCGCCGCGCGCACCTCGCTCATGAGCCGGGCCGCGCTCGGCGCATCCCGCGCCCGCCCCTTGATCCGGTTGAGCCGGCGGGCCAGGTTGCGGGCCTCCCGGAGGATCTCCTCCTCCTCGTCGCGGGGCGGAAGCGGCAGCGACGGTTCGCGCGGGATCTGGGCGACCGCCCGTCGGAGCTCGAGGAAGGCGATCGCCGCCCCCCGCAGCTGGCCGCTGCGCATCGTGCGGACGAACTGGCCGAGCCGCTCGGAGGACTCGGTGACGTCCTCGCCCCGGTCGCGCGCCGACCGGATTGTTCGGGCGAGCTTCTGCGACTCGGGCACGAGGTACTTGGGGAGCCGTCCGACCAGGACGGCGAGCGCCTTGGAGCACATCCCGGTGGCCTGCTCCAGGAGCCCCTCGGAGAGCCGGCCGCGGCGCAGCAGCTCGCGGGGGTTGCCGACCTTGCTCTGCAGATCGCTGACGTCGAGCCCGCAGCGGCGGGCGAGCTCCTCGAGCTCCTCGAGCCGACGGAGCTGCTCGCGCAGGAGCTGCCAGTCGGCGTTCGCGCGCTCGACGAGCCGTTCGGCGCGGTTGAGCGCCTGCTCGGCCCGCGCGGCCTCCCCGTGGGCGCGGAACTGCTCGACGAGCTCCTGGATCTGCTGGACCGGGAAGGGAAGCCCCTCGGAGATGAGCGCCCGGCCGCGCTCGACGAGCAG